>CAZRBD010000114.1:0-12743 GCA_964598265.1 uncultured archaeon | reverse complement strand
GGATGTTCATATTTCTCGCAGATTTTATTTATTGTATCACAAGAAAGCAGCAAGCTAAATTTTTCACTTTCTTTGTGCGCTTCCTCATGACTAAGACCTAATTCATTAAACAGTAGAACTTCAAGAAGTCGGCTGTGACGGTTTAATTCCTTTGCCAGCATAATTCCTCTACTTATTAAGTAGACTTCATGATATGGTTCATAATTAACATAACCTCTTTCTTTTAAACGTTTAATACAGCTCCCTAAAGTTGAATGTGGTAAGTTTAGGAACTTTTTAAGATCACCAACTTTTATTCCAGATAAAGATTTAAATAAAGTCTTTATTACGATATAATCTAAATCTAACATTTTAGTGGTTCTACCCTCCAAATGATAGTAAGAACGCCATCAATAGGATCCCCGAAAGGATCGTTAAAAATTGGCGGAAGGTATATTTTAAATCAGTGTTTAGGTGAAGATCAGGAGTTAAATCTGATAATGCTATATAAATAAAACTAGCTGCAGAAATAGCAAGCATAAAAGGAACAATAAAAGAAATGGAATCTAAAACAAAGTATGAAATGATCGCTGCTGGAATTGTAGTTGAGCTAGACACGATATTATATGTAAACGCTTTCCTTTTTGAATAACCTGTATGAAGAAGAATTCCAAAATCACTTGTTTCATGAGCGAGTTCGTGAACCAAAATAGTTAAACCTGTAACGATTCCAAGGTTGATATCAATTAAAAAGGATGCAGCAATAACGATTCCATCTGTGAGGTTATGAAGAGCATCTCCTATAAGAATAATTGATCCAGAAGCATGAGAATGGACCTCACATTCTTTATCTCTACAGTTTCTCCATATAATGATTTTTTCCATAATAAAAAATGCTAAAATCCCTCCTAAGATATAAGGCATGATAATTTGTGGTTGTTCAACTAAGCTCAACGCTTCAGGTATTAATCCTAAGAAGGCTACCGATAGTAGAACGCCAGTTGCAAACGCAATCAGGATAGGAATAAGTGATTTTTGATATTTTTCTCCTATAAACACAAACGCACCCGCAGCACAAATGGCTCCAATGCTTCCCATTACACTAAATAATATAATTAATATAAGAATTTTTCATCACATCTGAATTTAGTTTTTAACATTCGGTAGGCAAATTAAAGAGAAGGACAATTTAAAGTTTATTACGATATATCGTAAATTCAATTTTAAATTTTTGTTATTATAAGTATCTTTATGCCTTTATAACTAGCTCTCATTGATGTGTTGTATAATTATCCATTTTATTATTATTCCCGAATAGATTAGATGTTTTTAAAACAAAAAATCATTACTAATCTTTACTACTCTTCATTAATAAATATCTTATTAAAAACTTGAGGCATACTTTCAATAATGTTTTTCCGCGATGCTGTAATTAGTAGTATTGAAGTTATCGCAGCAAATCCGAATTGAAAGAAGTTTCCAGGTACTTCAGCTAATGCAACAGATATACCCAAATTAAGAATATATGTTTGGTATATAAAATAACCAAATGGTATCAACAAACCCCCTATTATGACAGCAATTATGTCACGATAAGATATACGCAAGTTCTTATCCTTAGGATTTGCGATAAATCCAATGATAAATCCTTCGATTCCCTTTATGATTAGTGTTGCGGGAGCATATATAGAGTATGGAGACAAGATATCAGCGATCATAGGACCCACACCTCCAGAAATACCTCCTATAATAGGCCCAAATAGCAACGCTGTAAACATCACCATTAGATCTCCTACATTAATATACCCCCCTGTAGCGGGAATGGGAATTTGAACAAAAGCAGTAACAACATAAGATAAAGCAGTAAAAATCCCGATCAATGAAATTATCAATGGATTTGAAGGTAAGAAATATCCTTTCAGTGTCTTTCCTTTATACCTATATGATTTTTCCGCAGTTTCTTCCATATTCTTCAACTTAAATTTATATATAAGTTTCAACATATCTATAATCGAATTTTAATTTTATGGGTAAATTTTAGTTAAGGCTTTAATTTATTGAAGATATGGGAAAAAATAAATATGGAAAAGGTTTTGAAGGTAAAAAAGGTAAAGGTATTGGTTCGGGGGCTAAGGGAGGCTCTCCTATCCGTGGTGGTAAAATTAAAGCGAATCATATTTTAGTTAGTAAATTAAGTAAAGCGCAAGAAATTTTTGAAGATTTACAAGCTGGTGAAAAATTTGAGAGTTTAGCAAGAAAATTTTCAGAATGTTCAAGTAAAAACAAGGGGGGTAATTTAGGTGAGTTTCCAAAAGGAAAAATGGTTGCGGAGTTCTGGAATGCTTGTGTAAAGTTAAAGATTAATGAGATTTCTCAACCGGTTAAATCAAAATTTGGGTATCATATCATTAAACGGACAGGTTAATGAAAAATTGTCAATATTTTTATAAGAAAAAAAAAAAGAAATAATGAAAATTATCTAAGTTAATTAATACGTTTCTCTTCTAATTTAATATAACTTGGCTTAATTCTGGTCACTCTTTTAACTATTTTTGCTTGGAGATCAAAAACAACACTGCTCTTTTGTTCTGAGGGAATTTTAATTTTATATATGTAGTTTGGTTCTTCTTTTTCTGTAGGTTCGGGCGTAGATATTACAAATGTTACATCTTTTGTCTGTTTAAAATTTAGTTCTAATTCAATTTCATTGTCTAGTTTATTCTCAATTGTAATTTTTCTTATGATTTTATCATATCTAGTGCGTACTTCGATGTGTTCTTTAGGTTTTAGGGCATCTTCAAATGTAATTTCTGGTTTTCCTTCACTCAATTGCACTATATCATCATCCACAGAAATATCATCATCTATCATTTCTTCAGAGATTATCTTATTACCTATTGTGGCAGTTGTAGTTAAAAATAAGAAAGGGAGTCCATTTTTGTATATAGTCATTGGGGAATTCGATGGAATATCTTTAGGATCACCTTCTTTAATAAAAATATATCTAACAATAACATCCCATTCTTGTTTATTGTATGTGGCTGAATTCGCACTATACTCAATATTTACTTTCCGTTCAATATTGAAGTCACATTTTGATTTAAACCAATTAAGTTTAATTTTTTTTCTCGTTGGCACATTAGCTTTCACATCACTTCACCTCATAACATTAAATTTTTTAATCTTTGAGTTCTTTTCATTATTTTACGCGGAAGGGCTTGTTGAACTTGCTCACTTTCAAAGTATATGGGTTCCGCATTAGGTGCATTTAAAGGAGGGTAATCAAGAGTAGTGTCAGTAGGTATTTCAAATATTGCAAATCCAAGTTCTACATCTTCGTAAGTAAATGCTGTTTGATTATCAACTACAATAAACCCTTCTATTTCAGCCTTATTATTACTATCAATATTTACATTAAGCGTAGTCTCCCATTTTATTCTAATATCACTAACAAAATAATTAATTTTTACGATAATTTCACCTTCTCTTTTTGCATTTATTATAAAATCAAATGTACCTGTCATATCTGCATATGTTCTATAGGAACTTGCCTCACAAATACTTGAAACTTTTTCTCTCATTTCCCTCGTAAAATCGATCGCGTACGAAATAATACTATTTGCAGCAGCTTTTTCTCGATCAATAATTTGATTTGAATTATTTCGATCTGGAAGTGAAACAATCGTTTGTTGTAACGAAATATATTCTTTATCTTCTGGATTTACATAATCAAGTTTAATATCGGCAGAATTTGGATCAAAAGATGCAGGAACGTTTGCTATTTCAAATTTGTTAATACCTTGATTTAAAGAGAGTCTGATTTCTCTTTCTACAATTCCACCGCCGCCATTAAATATATCTAATTTTCTTACTTTCGGGTCAATTAACATTTAAATCAATTTCCTTTTTGATAGTATCTTAGAAGAAAATTCCACTATTTAAATGTTATATTTCCTAATATAGATATTAAAAATCATCCCCACTTTCTAATGAGATGTGGTATTTTTAATAAAAACATTACATTAGGAGTTAACGTAGAGTCTTTTTATCTCATGAAGACAATTCCAATACCATATCCTTCTTGATGTCGATCTTCAACTATTTCTCGAGTTTCGTAGTTTTCACGTATTTCTTTCCAGAACTCGGGAACCCCTCCAACCTTATTATATTCACCAGGAATTATATCATGGAGACAAATTAAAGCTCCTAGTTTGACTAAGGGGCTAGACATCTTAAAATCTTTTTTAACACCTTGATAACTATGATCTCCATCAATAAATAGCAAATCCACCTTTCTATCCTTTAAAAAATTTTTTACTTTCTGGAGTGTGAGCAGTTTATGATAATTACCTTCTAAAAAAATTATGGTTTGACGTCTTCGGGCAATTCTTTTATAAAAATCGAAGTTTCTACTGCTGATCTCATCGGATAATAAATCCATTGAAATTAATAGAGCTTTAGATAGGAAAATCTTGACAAGAGAAACAATGTCCCACCCAATGCCGTTCCTATTTCGAGAATTATCTTAGGCTTAAGCGATTCAACCATTTTTAACACCCTATAATTTCAGATTTAATTTGGAAAGTTTTTAACTGTATTTTTTTCATTAAAAATAAAGGGAAGTAAGGAATAGAAAATTGAAAATTAAACCCAAGTTCAACAACTTCTTCCATATATTTAGTCTTATCCCATGAAGTTTTTAATCTATTTGCTGCTAAAATATTGAAACAATTTTTGATTAAATTATCAACGTTTTCTCCAGTAAGATTATCAATTAAGTTTTTCCTAAATCGGTTTTTTATTACGATATGATAGAAAAGAAAACTTCCCCCAAACGTATGGGTAAGAATTTTAAAGATTTTATTAATAATTCTCTTTATAAAAACTTTAACTTGAAGTCCAAGCATTTTCTTATTTTAAATTATAACATTGATTATATAAAAAAGCCATTTTAATATAAGAAAAAAATAAAATTAGAAATTAGAATAAATCATAAATTTATTACCTGACCCAAGAGAATAAATCTCGAACTTATTACCTCGTTTTGTCTCGCAAAACATCTGAATCATTGGAAATAAATAAATCTGTGTAGTGATTTGGGTATTTTTGTCTTTTTCATTTTTTCGATAATCGCTTTTTGCTCCTCCTATAGTTTTATTTATGTTTTTATTTATATATCCTAAAGAAGCTTCTGCTTTGGACTCTAATTCTTTAAAATCACTAAATCTTATTCCCTCGACATCTTCAATCATCTTATGAAGATCATCACCGATCTCTTTTTCATATTTGGTTTGTGCACTACTATGTAATACGGGTATTCCTGTAACTATAGTTTTAAAAGGAACGGGAAGAGTTTCATATTTATACATATTTTTATGTCCTCCACACTCCTTACATTGTTCTGATCGATTTCCAGTTCCGTAACAAACACCACAGGGATATTTAAATAATTTCTTTTCTTTTTTTTGTTCCTCACCGACTAATACAGTAAGTGTCTCCTCTATTTTCCCAGTCCCTTTACAATTTTTACATTTATTTTCAACATACCCTTTACCCCTACAATTTTTACAAGAAACTGCTTGAATTGATTCAAATTGTGAGACTTTCTCATCTCCTTTCCAACTTTCTTTATTAATTTTACCAGCTCCTTTAAAAGAGTAGAATTGTTCTCTTCCCACTCTAGGAGCTGTAACTAAACTTTCGTCCTTCCCTTTTGGTGCTGGACCAAGAGATTTTTTAAAAGCAAAGTAGATGGCTGCTTCTTTCATTGTATCTTTAACGTATTCTGCTGCACTTATTGCATCTAAAGAAAACATTGCACCTTTTGTACCAAATTCTTTTTCCATTTTTTTACGATCTTTTCTTACTGCTTTTTGTTTCCATTTATTGAATATGTCATCCAAGTTAGGCGTTTTAATCCTTACATCTGGCAATTTTTATCACTCGTTGTTTTTTTATAAATTTCATTAACTTTATTTAAATGGTTTTGAATTATAAAGATATAAAATAGAATAATTTATAATTTTTATATAGAAAATTAAACTATATCAACTTAGAAAACAAAGACTCTAAAAATGTCAGAACAAGAAGAACAAGAAAAACAAGACGCTCAGTATTTTGTAGATTGGATGAGTCCTGCTGGAGGGGGTGTTGCTCAATGGTTGCAGCACTTCCTAGATCAAGGCGATGAGGCTAAACTTAGAGAAATAAAGGTAGTCTATGATAAATTAAAAACACTCTTTGGGTTTTGATCCTCCTTCATTTTTTTATTATCTTATTTTTAAATGAGTTTTCAAATACATCGAAGATTTTAGTAATAAAAACGCAAAACTGAATTACTTTAATTCACTTATAATTATAATTATTAATATCGAGATAGATATCTCATTTGAGTATTCCACTGCGCAGATTTTTTATTGTTCTTGACAGAAATCGTGAGAACAAAAATGAATTACAATTTAATGTAAGTTTTTTTTACCTTAAATCGTTTAAGAAAAAAACGTTTACCTTTACATATGTTAACGAACCATTTTTTAGAGGTACTGTAATTTTTGGTTTAGATTTTAAAAATAAAATGCGGCCATTAAATTTAAATAAAATTGAGAAGGACGGGACATATTTACCTCTCGATCCTCGCATTTTTAATAAATTTCTGCTCTTAGAAAAAAATAAGTTTATTGCTTTTTCCAATCAAACGCCTATGGAAGACACCGCCCCGGTGAGACAAATGCTTAAAAGTTTCCAATTTGATAAAAATAAAATCATAAATTTAATGATGTGTAGCACATGTTTGGAGAAAAATAAATTTACATTATTAAATGAAAAGATACAAATAGAATCTTTTAACAACCAAATAATTTGTAAAGAATGCGCTTATAAAATAATACTTAGTAGAATTAAACTGACAGGATTATTTTCTCAAGGTCGGATTAGTTTGAAATTAAAGAATTTTTTTACTCATATAATCCTCAAATTTAAAGATATCAAAAAGGTTTTAACTGCATTTCAAGCAGATTTTAATCTTACAAAAAATAGAAATATTACGCTCTATGATATCGAAAAAAGTCCTGCAGTAGGGAAAAAGTATCATAATCAAAAAATCGAAAATTTGGACATTCCTCCATCTTTTAAGAGAACTTTAAAAAACTTGAATTTATCGGATTTACTACCAATCCAAACTATGGCAATAGAAAGAGGACTATTAGCAGAGCATTCAAATCAATTAATTATGGCACCTACATCAGGAGGAAAAACGTTGGTGGGTGAATTAGCTGGCATAACAAGAATTTTAAAGAATAAAAATGCAAAAATGATGTATCTAGTCCCAATAGTCGCCTTAGCTAATATAAGAACTGATGAATTTAAAAAAAAATATCGAGCCCTTAATTTAAAAATCATTAAGAAGATTGGAGAGTCTTTTTTTGTTAAGAAAGATGAAGTTCTAGCAGAAGATCTGATTAGTGCGGATATTATTATTGCTACATACGAAGCGATAGACTATCTTTTGAGAAGTGGTAAAAAGGAGTTATTAGGAAATATCGGAACAATAATAATAGATGAAATCCAAACTCTAATTGATTCTGAGAGAGGTTTTATATTAGATGGCTTAATTTCAAGGTTAAAGGCTTTATTTGATTCCCAGTTTTTGTATCTAAGTGCTACTGTAGGAGAACCTGAATTATTGGCAGAAAAATTAAAATGTCAACTAATTAGGTATGATAATCGCCCTGTTCCAATTGAACGTCATTTAGTACTTTGCCTTGATGAAGCCCAAAAACATAAATATATAGCAAGATTGGTTACGGCTGCTTATCACCATAAATCTAAATATGGTTTTAAGGGTCAATCTATAATTTTCACAAATACACGTAAAAAGTGTGAATCAATCTCAGCTTATTTACAAGGAAGAGGAATCTCTGTTTCATCCTATCATTCAGGATTAACTCACGTAGAAAGGAAAATAATTGAGGAAAATTTTATCTCCCAAAAATTGGTTGGTGTTGTAGCGACAGCAGCATTAGCGGCGGGTGTAGATCTACCCGCAAAACAAGTAATTTTTGAATCTCTAGCTATGGGAATCAAATGGTTAAGTGTAGCTGAATTTGAACAAATGGTGGGACGAAGTGGAAGATTAAAAAAGCATGAATTAGGATTAGCGTATTTACTTATCGAACCGGGTAAAGTTTATTCTCCAAAGATGAAAATTTCTGAGGAAAATACCGCGATAAATTTATTGAATGGGAAAATCAAGGATTTTGAATTGATTCCTGATGATAATAAATCAGCAATAGAAATTTTGGCATTTATTTCAATGTTTAATAAAGATGTGAATATGGAGTTACTTGTAAATTTCCATTCAAATCTTATTAACGATAATTTTGAAATGGGATTATTATTGAAAAAATTAATTGCTGTAAAATTAATCAGGATAAAAGAAAACTATGAGTACAGAATTACACACTTAGGTAAATCAGTTGCCAGCTCGTTTTTAACGTTAGAAACTAGCTTAGATATTATTGAAAAATTAAAGAAAAGATCAGAGAGGCCTTTAAATATTGCGTTTGAACTTAATCCCCTTAGAAATGTTTATTTAAGCAACTCAATTGTAGCAGATTTATCTAAAAATGTAAAGATGAAATATTTTTCAAACAATTTATTCAGTGTAAGTTCCAAAATGTTGATGAATGCAGAGCAAGTAAAAAAAAGAAAAAAATTTTCTCGAAGTTTAATTGATTATATAATGAAATGGACTCGAGATATTTTCAATTGTAATTGCAAGGATAACCCTTATTGCGATTGTGGGCAGTTAAACTTAGAAAAACTAATACTGAAATTAAGAGTTGAGGAAAAATTATCTATTGAACAAATAAGTCATTATTTTGAGGAAGAATATCAGATTTTAATTTTTAAGGGTGATTTGATAGATTATCTAGAAAGCTTAATTTATAGTTTAGAAAGTATTAAAAATATTGGAGTAAGATTGGCTAATTTGGATAAGAATTATCTAAATGAAATTCTTGAGATTCCTTCCTTAATAGAAGAGATTAAATATTGACCTTTTTTTGAAGTTAAAGTGTAATAATTTTTTAGATTAAGGGTTTTTAAGTAGTATGTATTTCTATAATATCTTTATCATTCAATAAATAATCTAGTCCAACTTTTTTCCGTTTCTGACGCTCACCTTCTCTAATTACAATAGCATGATTGAATGTATCGTAAAAACTTCGATGTATTTTTAGTGCTACGTCTTTTATTGTAGGATTTTCATCCATTATCAATGGTTTTTCTGCAATATTTCCAGAATGCATTGTATAAATTCTAATTTTTTTCAAAAATTTTAAAATTATTTCTCCAAAATTTTGAGGGAAATTCCCTGTTCGAATACTTGTCCCTATAATTAAAGGAAATGTGTCCAAGTAATTTTCCTTAAGCTTAGCAAAGGGTTCTTGTGTATCTGGGAGATCTCCCTTAGTACCTAGCAAAATTGATTTTTTATAAACAACAGAGAGAGTTAAAGTATCAGCAACTTGATCAAGTGTAATCTCACCATAGATTTTTACAACACCATTATGTATACCATTTGCTATGACAACGTCTTTAATTTTTTTTGTTAGTTCTTTTATATCATTAATTTTTTGTGCCTCTTTAGTCATATATAGCACTTGTATTTTGTGTGCTCCTGTTTTTTGAATTGATATAGGAGGGGTGGATACATTTAGGCGTATGTCTGATTTCTCTAATTCGGTAAGTAATAAGTCCATTTGTTCTTTGATATTCCTCGATAAATCAACACATATACAAAGTAAATCGCATGACCGAATTTGAGAGATTATTTCTTTTCCGTTTCCGACGCCCTCAGAAGCCCCAATCATAAGTGATGGCATATCTACAATTTGAAATCGTATATGATTATAATTAAAAATTCCAATTTCTGGTAGTGGAGTGAATATTCCAATTTCATCTTTCGCTGCTCCAGTAAGATAATTTAAAATTGTGGTTTTACCGGTCCCTGGAGTTTGAAAGCAGCTTATTAATATTATTTGGATTCCTTCCTTTTTAATTGAAAAAGGAGAAACTACTTTCTGAGTGATTTTTTGTTTCTTTTTATGATCTTCTAGTTCACGCTTCATTTTCGCCAGTCGTGAACGATTTACAGCTACAATTTTTTCAGTAGCCTTATGTTTAGGGACTAAGGAAATAAATTCTCCCAATAATTTTATTTTTTCTTCTAGTGATCCAGCATCTAAATATTGTTGATATTTAGCCCGAGCTTCTTGGCCGAGATTTGAACTCAAAGATTAAAACCTCGTTAGTTTTATTTAAAAAATTGAACGAAATCGATCCTCAGTTTTTAATTTCAGATCTCCAAGAATTTCATTAATCCTATTCTCACATTTTTTAAAATACTTAGGTTTTTTGGAGAAGATGTCATTAAGAGAAAAACGATTAAGAAAATATGAAACAACAGAATTCAAATAATGTTTAACTACATCTGCATCTGTTTCTTTTTCAATTATTGCGAAAGATAATAAAGGTTGAGTATTATCAGCCTCCTCACCAGGCAATTGAATCATCTCGCAATAGCAAACTAACTTGAATGAAGCGAGGCTAATAACATTTATATGATCTGCGAATACTTCTGTAGTAAAGCTTTCAAGAGCTGTCAAAAAGCCAGCCCTTAGGTTAGGATCTAAGACATTATCCGAGGAGGAGTAATACTTAATCTCAACTAGAGATCTCATGCCTATATTTATCCCCACTTCAAGGATTGCCATATTTCAGAAGTATACCTCTAATTTAACTCAGAATTATTTTATTATGTGTTATGTTCATGTAAAAATTAATTTTTTAAGCCTTTCTTTTTAAAAACTTTATTTAATATAATTTTAATTGTTTTTTATACGCTAAATATGTATTTTGCATAAGAAATGCTACAGTTAGTGGCCCTACACCACCAGGAGAAGGCGAAATTTTTGAGCATTTATCAATCACCCCCTCAAAATCAACATCGCCGCATAATTTTCCGTCTATTCTATTAGTACCTACATCAACAATAACGGCACCTTGTTTTATTCTATCTTTAGTAATAAAATTTGGTTTTCCAACAGCTACTATTATAATATCTGCATTTTTAATATGTTTGTCCATATCTCTTGTTGATGTGTGACATATAGAAACAGTAGCGTTTCTTTTTAATAGCATAAAGATGAGTGGTTTTCCTACTAGATTTGATCGGTTAATTATGACTACTTCTTTTCCTTCAAGATCTACTTCATAATGTTCAAGTAGTTTAATTATACCTTTAGGAGTGCATGGTGCTAATTCTTCTTCATAATTAAACAGTTTTCCTTTAGTAGCTGAGTTTAATCCATCTACATCTTTAGAAGGGATTATATTATCAACAATTTCTGATGTTTTAGCCTTTAAATTATCAGGTAGAGGTAATTGTAGTAGGATCCCATGAACACTAGGATCATTATTGTATCTATTAATCTCCCCAATCAAGGTATCTTGTGAGATATTTTCATCCAATTCTTTAACTATCGAATTAATACCTACCTTTTCACTAGTTTTATGCTTTATATTGACATAAATTTTCGAACCGGGATTATTTCCCACAATGATAGTAACTAATTTTGGTATAACTCCCGTTTCCTTCACTAAGTCGCCAATTTTATTTTTTAATTCCAAATTTAATTTATCAGCTAACTTTTTTCCATCTAAAATTTTATCTTTCATGACAATATTCGAGTATAATAAACAGTTAAATAGAAGTATGTTATAATTTCAATTATAAAGCACTAATTTCAATTAATCTTAAGAATCAAAAAGATTTATAATCTTCTTTTTTTCCAGATTAATACAGCAATAGCGACTATCACTCCTAAAGATATTATCACGATACCCAAGATCCAGAAATTAAACTCCACCATCCAGATTTCTTGAGATAATTTTGATAAACCATTAAGTATTTTCAAAGTTTCAAAAGCATAATAAGAAGTTGCAATTGAAGATAATTTTTGCTGATAAGCTTCAGTATTGTCTACAAATCCACCATCTTGAAAGTTTTGACGATTCAGTACCCAATCAGTTGTTTCAGTGATAGTTAATTCATTTTCATCGATTAAAGATATACCTTTTATACAGAAATAAGTGCTACTTATTAATGCCAAAGCTGCGATTTCATCTGGTAAATATCCTCCAAAATTATTAATATCTGATGGATTAGAAAAATAGTAAGATTTGAGATAATTAATTGTTTTATTAGGATCATTCAAGCTGTTCAATTCGTTAAATTCATCTAAAATCAGAATAGCATAATAAGTACTTATTAAAGTTGATGATAAACTGACATTGCCTCCAAATCCTCCATCTTCGTTATAACTAGATAATACCCAATTTTTATGGGAAGAAATGTTTGTAACAGGTTGATCAATTAATCCAAGGAGTTGTATAACATAAAACGAGGATATAATACTTACAGATTTAGATAAATCGGATATAGAATATCCTCCATTTATTTGTTGTGTACCATTAAGAAAAAGAGAGATCTTATCTACCAAACTTATATCAAATGAATAATCAAGTAATTTGAGTGAATATGTAAGATAATACAAATCATATAAATCAACATTACCTATATCAAACATATTATTAATATTCTCTTTCAACTCCTCTTGGAGGTTTTTAATATTACTTGGAGATTTACTATAATAATTCATTATATCAATAGCAAATGCTGTTGCTTCAAATGAGACCGATTG
>CAZRBD010000113.1:0-12818 GCA_964598265.1 uncultured archaeon | reverse complement strand
CGTTTGAGCCCTTGGGTGGACTCCGTTATCATTATTTTAAAGAAGAAGTTAAATAAACCTAAAGGTTTTTTTGGGTAATCCTTAAATTATATTTAAAAAAGAGAAAATTATATATTTAATTCCTTTTTTTGAATTTGGATCAATTCTAAAATCCCTTTTTCACCTAAATTCATTATTTCATTTAAATTTTCTCTAGTAAAAGTAGCCCCTTCAGCAGTTCCTTGGATTTCAATAATCTCAGAATCTTCATTCATGACTAAATTAAAATCAACATCAACTTTAGAATCCTCACCATAATTCAAATCTAATAACATTTGATCATTTTTCAAACCTAGAGATATAGCAGCCATTACTTTATAGTCTGGAAATTCATAAATAAGTTGTTGGTTATAAAGATGATTAATGGCATCAAAAACTGCAACAAAAGCGCCAGTTATTGAGGCACATCTTGTTCCGCCATCTGCTTGAATAACATCACAGTCTATTTTTATTGTACGTTCTCCAAGTTTTTCATAATTAAAAGCTGCTCTTATACTTCTTCCAATTATTCGTTGAATTTCAACTGATCTCCCTTTGCGAAACGTTCTATTATTTCTTGATTGTGTAGCCCTTGGTAACATTGAATATTCTGCTGTAATCCATCCAGTTCCTGAATCAACTAAAAATCTAGGAACAGATTCCTCAATTGATGCGGTAACAATCACCTTAGTATTCCCCTGTGTAATCAATACCGAACCTTCAGGATATTTTAGATAATTCCTTTCTATTTTAATATTTCTTATTTCTTCATTTTTTCTTCCATCGACTCTTATATTCACTGGCATTTAATGGTTACCACTTTTCTTTTAATGAATAATCAGAAAACTTTAGCGTTTTAATTTATAATTTTTACTCCAAAAGTATATTAGAATATATTTTGTTAAGTAAAAAAGTTTCTAAAATTAAATCTAACAATATTTCATTTTATTATTGGATAAGATCCTAAGATTTTATACCAGATAACAATTTCATTCATCTTTTCAAATGCTTTTTTCACTTTTGGATCTTCTTTATCTGCTTCAAAATCCATCAGAAAAATATACTCCCAAAGACCTTTTCTCCTAGGACGTGACTCAATTTTTGATAAATTGATGTTTATATCAGCAAAAATTTTTAATACGCGATATAATGCTCCTGGAATATGTTTAGTCGCAAAAACTATGGAAGTTTTAATTTTCCCTTCCTTATGTTCATTTTCTTTTTTGGAAATAATTAAAAATCTCGTATAATTTGATGAATCATCTTCAATACTAGAATTTAGAATTTTTAAACCATATAATTTACTAGCAAATTCTGTACCTATAGCTGCATAAGTTTCACTATTTATTTCACTTACCCTACGGACTCCTTCAGCTTTTGTATTTACATCTATTAGATTTGCTTTAGACAAATTAGTTTTGAGCCACTTCTTCGTTTGGGCAAATGCTTGTGGATGGGAAACTATGTTTTGAATTTTTGATAGGTCTGAATTTTTTAATGAGATTAAATTTTGAATAATCCTAAGATCAGTTTCTCCATATATAAAAAGATCTTTCTCAATTAACAAGTCAAGAGTTTCTCGTACCGTACCTTGAAGGCTGTTTTCAATCGGAATAACACCAAAATCTATTAACTCTTTTGAAATATTCTCAAAAATTTCTAATGTGTTATTGAATGTTATAAATTCTGTACCTGCTTTTGGAAAATATTCTAATGCCGCTTGATGTGTAAAAGTGCCTTTTGGTCCTAGATATCCTACTTTATCAATGAAACCTTGAATTAATTTGCTTGCGCTGAGTATTTCTCTCCATATCGCTTCTATACTCATTGGTTTTAATATAGTTGATTTTGTTTTAACTCTTTCAATTATCTCCCTTTCTCTAGTAGGTTGGAAAACATTTAATTCTAAAACATTTTTAAGATTTCCTACTTTTTGAACAATTTCTCCTCTCTCATTTAAAAGATTAATAATTTTATCATCAATTTCATTAATAAAATCTCTAAGATCATCTATTTTTTTATTTTCAGAGTTGTTATTGCCCATTTTCCTCACTTAATAATAATTTCAGAATAAGAATTATATGACAAATTTAAAATAGGTACTGTAAATTTAATTCCAATGCTGCAACAGGAAATTCTAATTTAAAATTTAATATTACTTCAGGATGTATTTCACCTATTTCACCAACCTTATCACCATTTAAGAAGATTCCTCCAACTCGTCCATTAATAAAGCTAGCATTAATTTCTGGTCTAATTGAATACTCTCCTTGTCTCCCTAATGAAGTCATTATGAAGTCTAAGGTAGATCTAATCTCCGTAAAATCTGCATACTCATGGTAAATTACCGCTGATAAATGTACTTCCCTCTTTGCCTCTGTTTCTTCATTTGGAGCTAACAATATAACATCACCTACCTCAAAAATTCTTATCGGTTTTTCTTCAGATCTATTATATAAGAGAGTTTCCATCAATTTTGGCAAGATAGTTGTTCTTGTTGTATTAAATTCTTTCGATATAGGATTTAAAATTTGAACGTGATCTTTTTCATCATAGGTTTGATTCATATAATTATAATGTTTTTCAGAGTTTGTGAGAATGAAGTTCAACACCTCTAAATATCCTGCTCCAATCATGATCGTTCTTATCTTATTTGAAAATATTTGAATTGGATGATATTCACCTATACATCCTTCTCTCATCGTTCGCGGTAGTTTATCATATCCATAACCAATAGCATATTCTTCAGTAAAATCAACTATATGTATGATATCCCCTCGAAATGGAGGTACCCAAATATCTAAATAACCTTTTTTTTTTGATTGCTCCGCATTTAATCTAACTCTTCTAAAACATTTTATAATTTCTTTACTAGATAAGCCTAACCCTAAATAATCATTTAAATAACCGATCTCAACTTCCCATTTCTCAGGAGTTAAATCAGGAGTAATAATACTCTCTCCTTTTAGATAATTCACTTTGACACTTTCTAATCCAGCTCCCATATCAGCTAAAGTTGTCGATAAGATATTTAGGGCTAAATTTATTGCTTTAAAATTTGTCCCTGTCAAATCTAAGAATAGATTTTTTGTATCATCAGTTACAGTCGTTAAAGTTCCATTTATAATAGGTGGAAAAGAGAGAATTTCATCATTATTATCAAAAATCAAAGGGTATACTTCCTTATCATCTAAAATATGAGCATATTCAATTCCTTTTTCATGTAATAACAATATTTCTTCTAAATTCATTGGATATCCATCGCCATGAAGAGGAATAAAACTTATTGAATCGGGTTTTACAGCTGTATATCTGAGTGGTGATTTTATTTTATCAAGATCATGTACACCGATTGCTACCTTTTTTCTATCTCTTCCAACTGCCCAATGAAGGTGTTCTTGTATATTCATCAAAGTTGCAACTTCATCTTCATCTAAATCAATGTCTCTTACAACGCCACAAACTATATATGGTCTAACTTTATTTACAATTGGATCTACATTTAATTCAATTTTTCCAGGATTTATCTCAAATGAGGGGATCCCCATCTCAATTTCATAATACCCTTTGAGAGTTCTAGCAATTCCTTCTGGACTTGAAAAATCTGGTCTGTTTGGATTATACTCTACTTTAATCTTCTGTTCTTCTTCGTTAATATCCTCTAAATCTAAACCAATCCACTGTAAATCGTATTCTAATTTACTAATTTCTAGCTTTCTTCCGACTAACCTTTCTAATCTTTCAAGTTTTAATTCTAATGTTGGCATTTTTCCTTAACTTCTTTTTAATATGATTGGTTTCGTAACCATTTAATTGGATTAATATAAAAATCTCGTATATCTTTTCGACCAAAGTAAAGCATTGCTATTCTTTCTAACCCTTGGCCCCATGCTAAAACTCTTGTGGGATTTTTAATTCCCCATGGATAAGTAACTTCAGGTCTAAAAATCCCAGATCCTCCCATTTCAAGCCATTCATTAATCTTATTATAAAATACTGAAACTTCCATACTTGGTTCTGTATATGGGAAAAAACTTGGTCTGGTAATAATCTTTGGAAATCCCATTTTTCTATAAAATTCTGATAAGAGTCCTATTAAATCACTTAAATTTACATTTTCATCTATTACAATCCCTTCTACTTGTGTAAATTCTGCTAGATGTGATTTATCCACTTTTTCATTTCTAAATACTCTGTCAATACAAAATACTTTAATAGGGGTTTTATCTTTTTCCTTATAATATTGAGCTAATCGTCTTATGGTTGTAGCTGTTGTATGTGTTCTTAGTACAGTTTTTTTTGCTGTCTCTAAATCCCAATCATAACCCCAACCTCGTGATCCAGAATCCCCGCCATTTTCATGAATGTCCTTAACAGCTTGAACTCTATCTTCCTCTGGCAATTTTGCTTTTTTAGGCTGGTTCAGGTAAAATGTGTCTTGCATCTCTCGTGCAGGATGATCTTGAGGTTGGAATAAAGCATCAAAATTATAAAAAGCACTCTCAATAATAGGACCTCTAATTTCAGTAAATCCCATTGAAAGAAATATCTCTCTAATTTCATTTATAAGTCTGACCATTGGGTGAATTTTCCCTGCCTTTAATAGCGGACCGGGTTTTACAACATCAAAGGGTTTTATATCATAATCTTTCCAAGAACCGGAACTTAGCATTTCTGAAGTTAGCTTACTTACTTGCTTTAAAACTTCGATTTTTGATACATCTACATTTTTACCCTTTTCAGATAAATAAATAATCCTTTGAGTTTTTTGATACTTCTTACTTAATTTTCTTTTATTTAAAACATCTAATTGGACTAACTCTTTTTTTGAAAATGTAGAATAATTGATAATAATATTATTATCAAATCTTTTTAGTATTTTCTCTAAATCTGTTTGAGGAAAATCTTTTGCAATAAGATATATTTTATTCTCTCCTGTAGCTTTACTTCGGGTAATCCAACGGTTCTTCTTTAATTTTGAGAGCCCGATATAAAAAACTTTTTTTTCTAAATCGATACTTTTTTGAAATTCTTCAAGAGTAATTTCTTTAATTTTCTCCTCTAATAAAAAATTTAATAACTGACGTTCTGGTAATCCATTTTTTAAATAATCTAATCCCTCTTCAGTTAAAGAAATCTGATTTAAATCAACTTCTTTAAATCCTCCTAAATCATAAGCTATTAAATCGTTAACAGCTGACATAAGTACTATGTAATTAATCTTCAATTCTTTTATTAGTTCTCTAGCTAAGATTTCAGAATCCTTGTTTTGTAATACTCTTAAAATATCAATAACTTGCTTTTTAAGTCTAAAAGTCATTCACGAACGCCACAAATTTAATCTTCTTTGTTATATTTTTTTAAATCTCTAAGTTATTTAAACCTTTCGCGAATGTAATCATCTAAAATTGCCCGATCTTGAATTAGAATGAGCTTTTAATGATTTTAACTAGCTATTTTGAGTATTTAATTTGGAGATAAAATAAACTATTCCAGAGCCAAGAGATATTACTTAGTATTAGTCTAATCTCTTGGCAGAATAAATAAGGTAAATGAAAAAGAAGATTGATAACATAATTCCATTTTATAAAATGTTCTATTAATCATGGTTATATATTTTAGGTTTATATGATTCTTTTCCATGAAGATTTAATATTATAAGAGTAAAAAACTTTGGTTTTTTAAGAAAAAGAACACGTTAGATAAAGTAAGCTTTAAAAACTCTTACTAAGATAATTTTATTGTTTTTTTTCTCTTATAGAAGTCGAACTGATTTTTTTATTTTCATTATCTTTAATAAGCGGAACTACAATTAAGACTAGAGAATTTAAACCTTTTCGCTCTCGACTTTCATTTAATTTTAAAGCATTATTATAAGTTTCCTGACTTACAACTAAGCCATCATAATCTGGATCTTGAGCATATTTATCCATTTCTGCCCAATTTCTTATTTCAACAAATTTTACCCTTTCCAAGTCCGCAAAAGAACTAATAAATAATTCTAAGTTTGCTTTTCTAGTGTTATAATCCTCTAATTTCGAGTAAAATTTTTTATTCTTTAAAAGATCTTGTGTTGTTAACCCAATTTCAACTTTTTCAGAAACAGATAGAGCTATTTTTATAAACAATTTATGTCCATCATGAAAATGATCAAACGTTCCTCCCAATCCAACTTTTTTGAGAATTTAAAAAACACCCTGTCCATTGGAGAATTTCATTATTTTTTTTATTTACTTATAATACCTAAAGCTTCTTCTTTCTTAGTTTCAGCATTTTTGTTAGATTCTGTAGGTTTTTTCAATCTTACTGAATAAATCTGTGTTATTTCCATTAAACCCTGACATTTATCACACTTATCTACTTTTTTAAAAATAAAATCTCTCTTTTCATAATTCCTTACTTTAGTAAGCTCACATGCCTCACATTTTAATATACTTAATGTCTGTCTAATTGGCTCAGGTGTTTGTTTGTGTACTTGGATTAATGTGGCTCCTAAACAAATAAGCATAAATCCGATTGACCAACTCATAACTTCTCCACCAATTTTAAGGGATATGAATAAACCCCCTATAACAATTAAACTGATTAAAACAAGGTTCTTCAAAATACTTTTTAAAGTAACTCTTTTTTTTAAGATATCTTCATCGTCTTCTTCTTCAATCATAGAATATGCCGCAATTTCTTCTTTTATATGCTTTATAATAGAAAAGAATAAATAAATTTTATTATTATAAGAAATTAAAAGATTAAATCGTAACAACTCAAAAAAAGAGATGAATAGTATTTATCAAATAGCTGGAACCCAAGGCACAGATCCCCTTTCTTTAATACTTAATTTAATGTTCTTCCTTCTAATCTTCATTTCTATGTTTTATGGTCAGAAATTGCAAGGTTGGAAAGCAAGTAAAGAAATACAAACAGGGTTGGATAAATTAAAAAAGTGGAATGATGAATGTAAGGAAATTCTGATAACAAACTTTAAAGAATATTCTGATAAAAAGAAAACCCAGAAAGACTTGATGTTTCAAATTGAAGATTTTATCACATTTATTACGATTGCTCCAGTTTCTCTTGATCCTTATGGGATTATTCCGAAATTCGATCACATTGTTGATGTAAGAGATGAAAGATTTAAGGAAGAAGTAGCTCTTTTAGCACCTAAAGCTGATATAATCCAAAGATCCCAATTAGAAAATTTATTAGAAGCGACTATGGCAATAGATTTTATTTATAGATTAATTAGGCACTATCTTATTTTAGGAAAAAAGTCCAAATCAATGATTCTATTAATGCAAATTTCTATGCAACTTGGCTTAATTATCGCCATGGCTAAAGCTTACTATCATGCTGCAAAAGCTTTTTCAGAAGGTAGTCCTATAGGAGATGGATTGGGTCCATTAGTAGTAGCAAGTTTTATAAGAACAGTATCAGATGGAGAAGTTGATGCGAAAGAAATTGAAAGAGACACAATTGTACAAGAAGTGAATTTTGAAGAAAGAAATATATACGTTGTTCGAGCAAAGGGTCCGGGTGGCACAGTAGGAAAACCAGGAAAAGTCATTAAGGATTTGATTGAACAGCATGGCGATTCTATTTCAAGAATAATAATGATCGATGCTGGATTGAAACTTTCTGGGGATAAAACGGGTTCACTCGCAATAGGTGTTGGAGCTGCTATTGGTGGTATTGGAATTGAAAAGCACTATATCGAAGAATCAACAACAGGAAAAACAATTCCAATTGATGCTTTAATCTGTAAACAATCATTAGAAGATGCTATAACTACAATGAAGCGTCCCATTACACAGTCTGTCCCTAAAATTGTGGAAAAAATAAAAATGGCAATAAGGAAACGAACTGAAAAAGGTTCAAAAATTATAATTGCTGGTATTGGAAACACAATTGGAATCGGTGTTTAACTTTTTTTTTTAGTTTTTTAATTTTAATTGCTTTTTAATTGCATCATCTTCCAAAATAATACTCAACACTTTTACTAATTCTCAAAAGTAGTTAAATAAACTTTCTAAAGAAAATCGAAATTATTTTATAATTGAAGGTATAAAATTAATTAATTGTATAATTAAATGGAAGATAAAAAGTAAGTAATTTAAAAATTAGAATCGAGGTGTAAAGAAAATTTACGGTTATATGGGAAAAATTTTAAGGGTTGATTTAACCAGTGGAAAAATAAGCGAAGAATTTCCTGATGTTGAAACTCTAAAACTTTATTTAGGGGGCGCGGGATTAGCTACTAAGTTTCTGATTGATGAGGTACCAAAGGGGATTGATCCATTGGGGCCTGAAAATAAATTAATTTTTATGACTGGACCGTTAACAGGAACTCCTTCCCCTAGTACAGGTAGATATTGTGTTGTCGCAAAATCTCCACTTACAGGGTTATGGGGCGAAGCGAATTCAGCAGGGTTTTGGGGACGAGACCTCAAGAGGTCCGGATTTGATGGAGTTATTTTCGAGGGTATTTCACCAAAACCAGTTTATCTTGTTACTGAAGATGGAAAAGCTGAGCTTAAGGACGCTTCACATCTTTGGGGAAAGAATACATCGGAAACTACAAGGCTAATCAAAGAAGATTTAGGTGATAAATTCAATGTGGCGTGTATAGGTATTGGTGGTGAGAATCTAGTGAAATATGCGGCTATTATGAATGATTGTGATAAACCTAATTATGGGAGAGCGGCGGGAAGATGTGGGATGGGAACAGTAATGGGTTCTAAAAAGGTTAAAGCAATTGCTTCAAAAGGAAATGCTAAAATTGAGGTCGCAAACCCGGAAGAATATAAAGTAGAAGCTAAAAAACGTTTTGAATGGGTAAACCAAAGTTTATTAAAAATGACTCTCGAAGTCTTTGGAACAGCAACTATGGTTGACTTGGTTGGTATTAAGGGTGGATTACCAACAAGAAATTTTCAGACGGGAGTTTTTCCAAATATAGATAAAATTAATGGAACAGCATTAAATGAAACAATTCTTACAGGACGTAAAGCTTGCTTTGCTTGTCCGATAGCTTGTGGGAGAATTTCAGAAATTAAAGAAGGTAAATACAAAAGTTCTGGAGAAGGACCAGAATATGAATCAATTGGAGCTTTGGGGTCGAGTTGTGGGGTAGATAACTTAGAAGCAATAACTCTAGCTCACTTTCTTTGTAATGAATATGGGATTGATGTAATTTCAGCAGGAGGGTCAATCGCATTTGCCATGGAATGTTATGAGAAAGGAATATTAACGAAAGAAGATACTGATGGATTAGAATTTAATTTTGGTAATGCTGATCTTCTTGTGGATATTATCCCTAAAATAAGCAAAAGGGAAGGTATAGGAGATTTAATCGCGGAAGGTTCAAGAAATATGGCAAATAAATTAGGGAAAGATTCAATAAAGTTTGCTATGCAAGTTAAAGGTTTAGAACTCCCCGCCTATGATAGTAGAGCTGCTAAAATTTGTGGTTTAGGTTTTGCTGTTGCGAATCGAGGAGGCTGTCACATCACTGGATACATAGAAGGTCCTGCATTTTTGTCAATGCCATTCATGATCGTTGAAAATGCCATGGTTGGAGATGTACTTTCAGAAAATGTAGAAGATACAAAGGTAAATAAAGATTTTGAGGATGCTTTTGGAGTGTTTGATTCAATTGGCGCTTGTAAATTTATGGGAATGGTTTTATCTTCAGAGGATTGGGCTTCACTAATTGAAAAATTACTAGGATACAAATTTACTGTAGAAGACTTTGCAAAAACCGGTGAAAGATTATACAATCTTGCAAGAATTTATAATATGAGGGAGGGAGCTACAAGAGCAGATGATACACTTCCTGCCCGGTGGTTAGAAGAACCCATGCCAGAAGGACCAGCAAAAGGGCAAGTAGTAAATTTAGACCCTCTATTAGATGCTTATTACGACTATCGAGGATGGGATAAAGAAACTGGAAAACCGACTAAAGAGAAACTGAAAGAACTAGATTTAGAATGGGCTATTAAGGAAATTTATTAGTTATTCATCTCAAAGAGATATATAATGGTGAGATTATGGGTGAAGAAAAGAAAATAGGCTACGGAGATAAACCATGGCTAAAATCCTATTTTATAGGACCATTTAAATTAAAAAAATCAATGGAACCTTACCCTAAAATTAATATTTACCAGTTCCTTGAGGAAAGCGCAACAAAATTTCCTACTAATGTAGCTTGTGTCTATTTAGATGAAGAAATTACTTATGAAGAACTTAAGTTAAAGGTTGATAAACTTGCCAGTGCATTATTAGACTTTGGGTTAAGTAAGGGAGATAGGATTGCTTCAGTACTTCCATCTTGTCCCGAATTTATAATGATAGATTACGCAGCAATGAAAATTGGAGCTGTTCATGTTCCATTAAGTATTTTACACAAAACTGACGATTTGACATATGAAATTAAAGAAAGTGGTTCGAAAACGGTTATCTGTTCTTATAGAAGATTAGAGAGAATTGACGAAGTAAAAAAAAACGTTGATATTAAAAATATAATTTATACTCCTACGAGATTATTTCCAGATTATGAATTGCCTGAAATGGAGGTAATATCAAAAGAAGGCTATTATTTGCTAAATGACCTGCTTGAGAAATATAAACCTCTTGAAGGACAAGTGGAAATAAACCCAATGGAAGATTTAGCACTATTACCTTTTACAGGAGGTACAACTGGGCTTCCAAAAGGAACCATGTTAACTCATTTTAATATAACTTCTAACATAAGACAATCTATGCATTGGATGATGGAACCATTAAAAGCAGGAATTATCGGAAAATCTGCCATAGCTGTATGCGTCCCTATTTTTCACCAATATGGTCATTGGTGTATACATGCGGGGATTTCTTGGGCAATGAAGATATTTTTAATGGATCCACGAGATATGGCGAAAATAGCCAAAATGATTACTGATGCTCGTCCGTTTATAGTAGCAGCTGTACCAACACATTATCTATATTTAAAGGATTTGAATATTCCAAAAGCACAAATCTTTTATTATTCTGCTGCTGCAGCATTACCTTCAGAGGTAGCCGAAGAGTTTGAGGCCGTTAGTGGAGTTCCCATGGGTGAAGGTTATGGAGCAACAGAAACAACCGCTGCCGTAAGTATAAATCTATCAGCTTTATCAAAGGTTACTGGATTTATGAAAGAAGTAAAAAGGGGGGTAGGATTACCCGTTCCTGATACACAAATCAGAATTGTCGGACCAGATGGAGAAGACGTACCTTTTGGAAAGGCTGGTGAAATTTGGGTTCAAGGACCGCAAATAATGAAAGGATATTGGCCTGAGACGGGAAAAGGTTTAATGGAAGGCGGTTGGCTCCCTATGGGAGATGTGGCCATAATGGATGAAGATGGCTACTTTCACATTGTTGATCGCATTAAGGATATGATAAATGTCTCGGGAAATAAGGTATATTCAAGAGTCATAGATGACATCTTAATTGAACATCCTGCAGTTGATGTTGCTGGAGTTATTGGAATCCCCGATCCTGAACGCCCTGGTAGTGAAAGGGTAAAAGCGTTCATTCAATTAAAAAAGGGCTTTAAGAACAAAGTAAAGGAAGAAGAATTTATAGATTATTTAAGAGATAAAGTTAAACCTTATGCTTTACCTAAAATAGTCGAATTTCGAGATAACTTACCACTTACAATGGTTATGAAACTTTTTAAAAAAAAACTTAGGGAAGAAGAAATAGCTAAAATGAAAGAGATAGGAGAAATTAAATAATTTCTATTTAAAAAATCTATTTTTTATTCATTACTATTAAAAACTAGAATATTTATTAAAATCTATATTAAATATGATATACAAATAAAACCATATAATAAAATTGCTAAAAAAGATTTAAGTGATTTTTATGAAATTTGGTACACCAGAATGGGCAGAAGCTTATAAAGATGCAATAAACAATAACCCGAATTATAAAGAAGCTGCAGGACCAGAAGGATTTCCGCCAAATGGATGGGAAGGTGATTTTCTCTTTGTTGTCGAGCCTGCTGGAAATCTAGATCATGAAATACGGATGTTTGTGGGACTATATCATGGAGAATGTACAGGTGTTCGAATTTTGAAAGAAGGAGAAGAAGTACACACGGAATTTGAATATTCTGGTCCATATGATGCATGGGAACTGGTTCTAAAAAAGGAATTGGATCCTATCCGAGGCTTACTTGCAGGAAAATTTAAGGTTAAAGGCGATATGGCGAAAATATTAAAAGCTACTAGGGCAGCGTCAGAACTCGTTAATAGTACTACAATGATTGATACAGAATTTTACTAATATAACCAAACTTTATTTATTTTTTTTTCTTTTTATTGATATCTTTAATAAGTATGAAACTTATGAAGCAAAACAACCCAAGCGATTTGTCTGAGTTAACATCTAAGCAAGTTTATTTTTTTGATTTAGATGGCACATTATATTTAGGAAATCGATTATTTGATGGTGTGAGTGATTTAATTGATATTTTGAAGAGCAAAAATATTAATTTTTTTTTCTTATCTAACAATTCTAGCAAATCTACTAAAGATTATTTAAAAAAATTGAAAAATTTTAATCTAAATATTACCCGAGAAAATATTATTTTATCTCAACACCCTACAATTGATTACTTAAAAAATAATAGCTTTAAAAAAGTATTTTTATTAGGTACCAAATCTCTTAAAGATGAGTTTATCCAAGAAGGTTTCTTAATTACAGAAGATGAACCAGAAATTTTAGTTCTTGCGTTTGATCAAGAACTGACTTATGAGCGTTTAGAGAAAGCTTCTTAC
>CAZRBD010000112.1:2950-12836 GCA_964598265.1 uncultured archaeon | reverse complement strand
TAAGAATTAATCTACCAGAACATTTTGTAATTGAAGAATCTGAACTAGAACTTATATATTCAATTATCAAAGAAACGAGACAGAATAAAATCGATGTTGAGATCCCAGCATCTATAAGAGCAGGAATTGCTATTGCCAAACTATTAGCAAGAAAAAGACTCCTCGAAAGAGAGAATAAATTAAAAGAAAAAGAATCTGTATATGTTTATCTTTCTGAAATTGCTCGTCATGTATTATTAGGAAGTTTAAAGCCTAAACCTGGAGTAAAAGTTGAAGATGTTATTGAAAACATAATACTTAAAACGTTAGGAGGCTGAATTTTTGGGGGTATTTCCTGAAAATCCATGTGAATTTGCTGTTGAGTTTATTAGAAGGATGAGAAATCATTCTGATATTATACAAATCCCATCATCAAGACAAGTATTATCAATCCCTAATTTAATCGTTTCAAGGTATTATCGTAAGGGATCGATAACCCCAAATGATTTTATTGAAATCAGTACGGTAACTTCTTTACCAGATAATCAAAGTTTAGCGAAAAAAATTGCTTTTGAGATTCTTTTTCCTAATTATAAAAAAAATTTAATCAGTTCATACTTCGATGATAATGGAAATGATAATATTAATGATACTTTAGTTGAAAATGGAATTAAATCTGAGTTAGAGCAATTACAAGATCTCATTGATGAGATAGAAACTACAAAATCTATTGACACTAGTGTCTTTCAACAGCTAGAAAAATTTATGGAGGAATTGAATGAAAAAAGAAACGAAGAACCCTTTAAATCAGCGCTTCACTTCTTTAATGACGATTCTGAATTGTATAAAGAGGAAATCAGTTCCTTTAATGCATTAATCGAAGAAGCAAAAAAAAGATTGACTCAAAAAATAAATTCATTGGATCCTAAAGATCTTAAAGCAGGGAATTCTCTGGATTTAAATAGGTTTATTCAAGAGAACTCTAAGCGTTCCTGGGAAAAAATTACGAGTAAAGCTCTTGATAAGCAAGATATCAAAGGAGATTTAGATAAATTATTGAATACTGGTAACTTAGAAGATTTAATCCAAACAATTACATATTTAGATAAATCAAATGCGGTTCCAAAAGATATTATAAAAGAACTTAAAAAGAAGCTCCAAAATCAGATAAAAAATTTAGATCAATTATTTAATGCTGCTAAAAATTTCGGAGATACTCCGAATTTTGATTTAGATGATATTATTAATAATTCTCTAAAAACTTCTTCATTTGAACACAATTTTAATCTAGCAAATTCACTAGATCAATTCTATGGTACTAATCTTAGACCAACATTATTTGATCAAGTTCAAAAACAAATGAAGGACTCAAAAATGAACTTGTCTCTTGAAACCTTGACTAAAACCGCATTTGCTAATAAATCATGGAAAGATCTCTTTAATCAAGCACTTCAAATTGCTATCAATGATGCAAATGCTCAGAACAGGAAATTTGAAGCTTTTAAATCACTGACTCACCAATTGCATCAACTAGCAAATAGTTCTTCTAATATTCAATGTAGTCAAAAGATTTCGCAAAATATTCCAGATCTCATAAAGCTATCTTTAGAATCTTGTGAGACACCAGCCCAATTAAAAGATGTAATAGAATTTTTGAGAAAAATAGGATTAAAAGTTGGACCTGATGATATTAGAAAGGTAGGAAAAAATCTTGGAATGCCTGAAGACGAGATTTATGAATTAGTCGAGCCAAATTATCAATTATTGAAGAAATTAGTAGAAAATAAAAAAGCTGATTTTCAAAGATTAAGTAATTTAATGAATCAGATTCATGATCAATTAAATAATGAGAGAATCAAAGAACTTACCGCTAGTGCTTTAGCTTCCAATAATAGAAATGCATTAGGAGCTCTTGGAAACTTTAATATGAGTGAGGCTCTAAAAAGTGCTCAAAAAATCGGTGGTCAAGAGGGTGAAAACAAAATGATTTCAAGTCTTTCTGCTGGTAGTGGAGAAAATCTACTAAAACAGTGGTTTAATCATCGGGGGAACTTGGCTATAACAACAAAGCAAAAGGTTAAAGAGTTAGCAAAAAAAATGTTAATTGATTTAGGAATATATTATTCAAGAGCAAGATTAGGGACTTCAATAACAGGTCCGATTCCAATAAATCGAGTTCGCCCATTCACCATTGGAGATGAATTTGAGAATGTCGATCTCGAAGCTACATTAATGAATATATTAGAGAAGGGAAAAAAAATTGAACATATTAACTATGACGATTTTTTAGTAAAAGAAACTGCAAAGGGTTTAAGGAGTGCTTGTTTTGAATTAGATATTAGTGGATCAATGTCAGGGGATAAATTAGCGTATATGGCGATATGTGTAACGATGCTAGTATATGGTATGAGAAAAGATGAATTAGCTATTACATTTTTCGAATCAGATACTCATGTTTTAAAGGAAATGGAAAAAAATGTTGACTTAGAAAAATTAGCAGATGACTTATTAAACGTAGAAGCAAAAGGTGGTACCATCATTCAAAAAGCCCTTGAATGGGCTAGGCAACAATTTAAAAAAAAATCAAACTCTCGCGAAAAGTTAAATATACTTTTTACTGACGCGGAGATTTATGATATTAAACAAGCCATGGAAGAATTGAGAATTTTTCGTTCTTTGGGGATTGATTTTATTTTAGTTTGCCCTGAAACATCTTATAATTTAAAAGAAGCGAAAAAAATGGTAAAAATTGCTGGAGGTCAACTACTAACTATAAAAGATTGGAATGAATTTCCTAAGTTAATATCAGAAATAATTAAATCAAGATTCTAACGTAAAAAATGACCAGTAAATTAATTTCTGACCAATTAACTAAGATTTTTGGAATAAATCTTTATCAAAAATCTCTCAAATTTTTAAGTAATAAAATAAATATTATATATTCAAGAGAATCCCCCATAAAAATAAGAAGTCTTATATTAGATAACGAACGGGAATTTCATTTAATTATAGATGAAAAAAATAAAGAAATTTTTCATGATTGTCCTTCCTTTTGGATTCATTCTGACAGAGAGAAAAAAGTATGTGTTCATCTTCTAAAGTTAATTTCAATCATTAAAAATGAAACTGCTCAAAATATTTTAGATAATTTTGATGATTATAATCTTACGTCAAAAGATTTGAGTTCCAAAAAGAGAAGTAAGAATTTTCTATTATTAGCTAACTCATGTTTTGATAATAACAATTGTGTTGAAGCATTAAGTTATTTAGATAAAGCGATTATTAATGATTTTGAAAGCGAAAAGATTATAGAAATATATTTAAGTACAGCAATCTCTAATAATCAATATTTTGAGTTCTTTGAATTTTTAAAGAATGGATATGAAAGTGGATTAGAGGCTTACTTCTTAAAATTTAATAGTTATATAGAAAGGGGCATTAAAGACTTCTTAAATCTAATTCAAGAATATTCGTTTTTTAATCTTCTCAAAATTACTGAATCTTTTGATAAAATCTTTGAATTTAAAGATATTACCTTTTTAGCATCGGTTTTTAATGAATTAAAGAAATTGGTGAAAGATTCAGATATAAACAATAAGTACCTTGCGATATATCTTATACAAAAGAATAAAGAGATACTCAGCAAGGTAAATCCTGATTTTAATATTTTAATTTCGGATGAAGAGCTTGAATCATTTAAAGAAGATCTAGTTGAATATTTTCTCTCAGAAATAGATAATTTCTGTATAATTGATAAATTAAAACTGATGAAAAAACAATTTCATATATTAAATATCCCGGAAGAGAAATTCTACAATCATTATCGGAAATATAAGATAGAAATACAAGAATTAGAGAAAAAAGTTTATTTGAAAAAATTTGCTTTTTTAAAGGTTCTTATTGAAAGATATAATATAAAAAAAACCGCTGGAGAGTTTAAAAAGAAAAAAAATACATATATAATTAAACATCATGAAGAAAATTTAATAAATCCAGACTATAATTACATAATTTATCGTATAGGTTTTTTTGGATTAAATGATCAAACAATAAAATCTTCTGAAATCGGTATTAATTATCTTATAATGAAAGAATTGTTTTTAGATGATTTGAGCAAATTACAGGATGCTTTTTATTATAGAAAACAATTTTGGGGAGAGGATGAAAATTATAAAATCAAAATAATTGACGGTTTGTCTTTATTAAGCAGAAATATTGAATATAGTTATGGGGTTGATCAAGCATCTTTAGAGCGTACAATAATAATTGAATGGAACTTAGCTAATAAGCCTATTCAAGGGAGTATAGTTAATGCTTATGGTTCACAAATAATAATTCCTGATCAAAATAACCCATTATTCCATGATTTAAAACCATTTGATCTCTGTTATTGTAAAATAACTCCCGTTAAAATAGAAAGCAATATTATTAAAACTGTCAATGTTATAAAAAAATGTTCATTTAGAGATGCAATAAAGAGTGTTTCAAGAGGAATGACCTTTATAGAAGGATATTACCCTTTGTCCCTTATAAAAGCCGTACTTTACAAAGAAATTAATCCATTTCAAGCGAATCTAATAGTAATTAATAACCCAAATAGATTATTCATTCCAAATTATTCTTCTTTTATTGAAGCTTTTAAAGAATTCTTGTTTAGGTTCATTTTAGATGAAAAAGAATATGTTTTTGAAGAATTAAAATCGAATGTTTTGGAGAACATTAATCTTTTATTGAATTTATTAAATTTAAATGATGATTTAGCTGGATTGGATCTCTCTTTCTATGAAATTTTTAAGAAATTAATCTCTCCTAAAATTACGTTAAAACAATTAAAATCCAAGTTTTTGAATGAATTGCATTCTCTCATAGAAGAAATATTAGATAAAGGAGAACTTGGAAGTACTATTATATTTGATTTAAAAAAAATGAAAAACACAGCTTTTTTCAAATATGCAAATCTAATTAATGATTTAAGAAGAAATGAATTTAAAAATACAAATATTTTAAGGTTGGGCAATAAAAATAACTTAACATACGATTTATCAGAAATAAATAAAACGTATTACGGTAAAAAATTTGTGAGGATTTTAAATATACAAGGTAAACCAACTCTGAAGTCAGAGAAGTTTAAAAAATTCCGAGATTTTTGTGTTAAATTAAATCTGAAAATAAATGTTGTAGATTCCTTGACCTAATTCTCAAATTGTAATTTTTCGCATAAAATTTTAGTTAATGAGATTTATATCATTTCTAGATTTAATTATTTAAAATCGGATAGAAAACTCCTTTCAAAAAAAGTGGAAAAAATTTATTACTTATTACCTAATTCCAATCAAAATTAGTTTATCATTATTTTTTTATTTTACATAAGTTTTAATTACTTGATAGCTGAATTTTAAATTGAAAAATACATACCTAAATTTGTAGAATATGAAAAATAACAACTTTCAACACCCTTCAAAGGATATCGTCGAGACAAAAGGAACAATCCTCAGAGGAAAAACTATATGCATGTGTTTAACCGGATCAGTTGCGGTCATATCCGCACCAATAATAGCAAGAGAACTTATGAGGCTTGGAGCTGAAATTATTTGTGTTATGTCTAAAGCTGCTACTGAACTAATAAATCCTTCGCTAATGGAATGGGCTACTGGAAATAAAGTTATCACTAAATTAACTGGTGCTGTAGAACATGTGTATCTAGCAGGTGACAGACCTAAAACTGTTGGAAAAGCTGATTTGGTTTTGATATGTCCCGCCACAGCAAACACAATCTCTAAAATTGCATGTGCTATTGATGATACCCCCGTCACAACAGTAGCTACTACAGCTTTTGGTACTTCAATACCGATTGTTATCGTGCCCGCTATGCATCAAAGTATGTATAAACATCCAATTTTAGAAGAAAACGAAAAAAAGCTAAGAGAATGCGGAGTTGAAATATTAAATCCAAGGCTTTCAGAAGGAAAAGCTAAAATAGCCAGAGTTGATGACATAATTGACAGAGTAATTGATTTATTAATAACTACGAAAGATTTAAGAGGTAAAAAGGTAATTATTACTGCTGGACCGACTAGAGAAGCGATAGATTCTGTTCGTTTTGTTTCAAATAAATCTTCTGGTAGAATGGGTATAGAACTAGCAAAGGAAGCCTCAGCAAGAGGTGCTGAAGTAGTACTTATAGCTGGTGAATGTATGGCTAAAATTCCAGAATATATTAATACTATTCATGTTACTTCTGCTGATGATTTCATCAAAGCCCTTAAAGAAGAAATATCTAGTAGAACCAATGATTTTTTCATTTCCGCAGCTGCTATAAGTGATTATAAACCAATAAAATATATAGATGGAAAAATTTCTTCTGATAATAATGAAGAATTACATGTTAATATGAAATTAACTCCAAAAATAATAAATGTTGCAAGAAAAAAAGATTACAACCTCTTTATTGTTGGATTTAAAGCGGAAACAAACGTGTCTAGAAGTGAATTGATTGATAGAGCCTATAAACGTTTAATGAAATCTGAAATTGATCTTATCGTCGCAAATGACATTGGAAGAGAAGATATAGGATTTAGCAGTAAATATAATGAAGTTTACATAATAAACAAAAATAAACAAATTACTCATGTTGAAAGAAATACTAAAAGATATATAGCATCAAAAATAATAGATGTAGCTCTTGAAAACTATAAAAGAAAAGAGAGATAACACCAATTTCGGACGTAATATTTTAAAGTTTTCCTCAAATTTCTATCCCTTTTCATTATTTATAATTGAAGGATAATATTTAAATACTAAACTATGTACTGTAAAAAATGAAGAATAAATTAAGGAACAGATCGAAACTGAAGACTAAGATATCAAGACGTATAATAAACATTAGGTATTAATTTACGCTAAATTTGTAAGAAATGTATAAATAAAAATAATTTATTGTTATAGGAAGTAATAAAGAAAATTGGATTGAGTGTAGAGAAAATTACAACAAAAGAAGAAAGTAAGATTACACAAGGAACAATCGCTGAATATATGCGAAAACGGACTCAGTTAGTTGGATTTGAGTTTGGTTATTGGAAACATGTACAATATTGTAGTGAGTTCCTGGACAATGCATTGGATGCAATAGAAAGTTTTCAGTGGAAAGAATTAAATAAACCTGATTCAAAAATTAGATTTTCCTTAGATCAAGAATTATTTTTAGAAAAGTTTTCAATTTTAGAAACAATAAAAGAGGAGAAAAGATCTCAGCATTTAGATAACGAAGCAAAACATACCTTAATGAACGAATTTGGTATTGGCGAGTCTCGTGGAGAAAATATTAGTAGCACTAATGAATTAGGAGTAAAGGAAGAAGAATCAGGAGAGATCAGTGAAGAATCTGAATTAGAGATAGAAGAGGAAGTAAAAAGAATCATTGATGATATGGAAGAGATTATTAAACCGGTTGAATTTATTATTGATGTAGAACCGATTGTAATCGTTCGTATTAGAGAATTTGAAGCACCATCATTTTTAACATCGGAAATTAGCCAGAAAAATATTATGAGTTACACCTTTGAAATTTTTGATAATGGTACTGGCATGTCTAAAATTGATTTGAGAAAGTTTGGAAAATATTTAGCATCATCTAAATCTATGGAATTAAAGCAAACTAGAGGAAGTCAAGGATTTGGGGCTCCAAGTGCATTTAGTGATGCGCAAAACACAACTGGTAAACCCGTGATTGCTGTATCAAAATCGAAAGATATTGTCTATGCTACAGTTTCGGAATTTTTTACGACCTCTAAGAACGAAAAAAAATATTTAATTCATCCTACAGATATAGATAGCCCTTTCCTTCATGGAACGTATATTAAATTAAATTATTTAAATGTTAAATATATAAGAGGATATGTAGAGAAATATGTTGAGGAAACTGCATTTTTGAACCCTCACATTACGATTATTTATATTGATCCATTCGGTAAGGAAAAAATATATAGAAGGTTAGCCTCCTCGTTTCCAAAAGAGCCAAAATATGCTAAATCCCATCCTTCCTCCGTAAATATTGGTGATCTCCAAGATTTAATCTCAAAATCAGAAGATAATTTTATTACTGCATTTCTCCAAAAAAATTTTGTAAGAATTAGTTCAAAAATAGCAAAAGAAATTGTGGAACTTGCAGAAAGAGATATGCAGGAAAAGAAAAACCTTCTTATTCTCCAAGATGGGTTTGTAAAAAAACTGTCGAAGAAAACAGAGAAAATATTTCTAATTAGATATGAAAAAAGAATTATAGGACGTTCCATTAAACCAAAAGATAAGCTAATTATATATAAATTAGAATCAGAAAAACTCCAAGAAAAATATTGGAATCTAATATCAAATTATGGTAAATTAAATAACAATTTAGAAAATTTTCATAAAGAAATTAAAAAACAAAAAAATCGGATTGAGAAAACAGAAACTCGAAAAGAAATTAAAAATATTGAAAGAGAAATTAAAAAAATATTAAAGGATATAGAAGATAATAACAAGAAAAAAGACCAAGTTAAAAATCAATTAAACGACTTGTTTAAAAATGCGCGAGAAGGGATAATAGAAAAAAAAAAAATAAAAAATCGATCTGAATATGAAGATTTAGTAAAAGAAGTACAAATATCAAAAGCTAATCCCTCTGATTTAAGCAAAGAACAATTTAATTCCTTATTTCTTGCTTTTAAATCAATTAAATATAAGGCTCCCCCTACTGATACTGTTATTCCGGTAGGTGAATTAGTTTTAGAGAATACATTAATTAAAGAAATCGGGTTGAAAATCTCAGAAAATATTGATGATTTTGATATTCCTATAGAGAATATTAATCAAAATTACGATATATTTCTTGAAGATAAGATTAGCAAATCGAGAGATGATAGATTGGAAACTAAGGATGATTCTAAAGATTCTATCTCAATAACTCCAGAGGAACTTATTGAATTAAATTCAGAAATTTTAGGAAGTTTTAATGTTGGTGGCGAAAAAATTGAATTGCAACAATTAGAAAAAGCAATAGTAGACATTCTGCCATATTCTGATACTGAATCAGTTGATAGTTATAGTAATGTTCTCGATTATTTTATTGAGAATTATACAAAAGATGATGATTTTGTAGCAGCAGAAACAAGAGCTCCCACGAGTGGAAAGGGTTTAGCATATGTAGTTGAAGCAGTATTAGCGCATTCTAGAAATTTAGAGGTTCCTAAGCGTTCTAGAGATGTTTTATCGCGATTTGTAAATCGAACACCTAAGTTAAGGGATAGTGCAGATTGTGCTATTTCTAAAGCTACCCAATTAGTTAACTGGAAAAACTATGCTTTAGAAGTTTATGATAATGGTCTACCAAAAGGACCAATAAAATTATTAGTTAATGTTTCAGGGCCATTTGTACATCTGATGTTCAAATCACAATCAAAAAATGCTTTAGCTGACGATGATGTGTTAATTAAAGAAATTAAGTATTGTCTCGAAGCAATAGGAAGAAGACTGAGGATATATCTTAATAGAAAAGAAAATTTAAGAAAAAGTGAAAAAAGAGCAAGTTTAATTGAGAAATATATTCCTAAGTTTGTAGAAAGTTTATACAATATAGCTTCAAAAGGAGATAGTGTGTATAAGGCTAAAGTGAATAAGAAAGAATTATTAATTTTAATGACTGAGGCTATAGGGAAAAGACTACCTCAAGTGATTCAACAAGGAATCTCCCCTAGTAAAATTGATATCAAACCAGATAAAGAAATTGAGATTCCAAAGATTAAAATGCAAGAAGTTAAGAGCCTAGAAATAAGAAACTAAATGATAGAAAACAACGTAAAAAACCGAAGGAAATTAACATAAAAAAAGAAAAAGAAAGGAAAGTAAAAAAAAAAATTAGAAAAAAAAATAA
>CAZRBD010000112.1:0-2940 GCA_964598265.1 uncultured archaeon | reverse complement strand
CAGAGGAATGAAATGAGAATACAAAGAGTACAAAGCGAGAGGGTAAGAGCATAGAAATAAAGAAAATAGAGGATAGAAAAGATCGTAAAAAACCGAAGGAAATTAGCATCAAAGAAGAACCTGAACGGAAAGTTGAAAGAATTTCTAGAAAAACACTTCAGAATTGGACTGTCACAGAACTCAAAAATTATTCTAATGAAAAAGGTATAACTTTTCCTTCTAAAGTGAGAAAATTTGAACTTATTAATATAATTCAAGAATCATTTGATAAAAAGATAGAGGCTTCAAAATCAATAGAAAAAATTCCTAAAATTCCAAAAGCAGTTCAACCCCTCCCTCCTGGAACAATTAGCAAAAAAAAACAACAATTGAAAGTCGCAAGTGGTCAAGTGCGTTTAAAACCTATAAAACCTGCAACATATACCACTAATGTGAAACCTAAGTCGACTCAGTTAACTTTGCCGGTTATTACAACTGAAAAAATTTTAGAAGTTTTAACAGACGATTGGCAAACCATTAAACACCTTATCTTTAAATTGAAAATTAAGGATATGATGGATGCAAGATACCTTCAGCTCAAATTAAAAGAATTGGAAAGAAAAGTTAAGGTAGTAGTTGAGATTAAAATGGGTAAAAAACACTTTAAACGAGTGTGAATTAAAGATGGCTAAAAAAACATCCATTAAAAAGTGGGATTTAAAAGCAACTAGAGAATTATACAAGCAGTATCTACAAGAAAAAAATATAAAAAAAGAATTCCAGCTTCCTGAAGACACAATTAAAATTGATGATCTAAATAGAATTGAAACACTAGAAAGATTATACAAGATTATTGATGACATTTTAACTAATATTTATAGTACTGGAAGACCTTCCATTAAATTACCTTCTAGGTCAAGTTCGAATATTATCTGGGATGAAGAAAATGATTTATTACTTCTTGGAAAACAAATAATGGAGAAACAATTTCATTCTCTAACAAGTGTTGCTGATATAACGAGATTATTAAGAGTTTTAGAAGTTATAACTGAATTACTAAATGAAGATATTCATGCAACAAAAAGAGAAGTGTTTTATACAGATGTCAATTTATTTGGTGAACAAAAAACCAGTGATAAAAGTATAGAAGATGCATCAACAATGTTATACACTACACGAAATTCAACTCATATTGTAGCAGCACCTAAAGGAACTTGTGTAGGAAGATTAAGAATTCGAGATCGAAGTGATATCATTGATTTAGAAGGACTTGGAAGTGGTGGGTGGACAATTTCTCCAATGTTAGATAATATTGAAATTATTGAATCCGATGCAGAATTCATCCTTGTAATTGAAAAAGATGCTGCAATGATGAGACTTGCGGAAGCGAGATTTTGGCGTCAATATCCTTGTATTCTTTTAACTGCTCAAGGAGTGGGTAATGTTGCGGTCCGTATGTTTTTAAAAAGATTAAGTAAAGAACTAAATCTACCTGTTTTTAGCTTAGTTGATAGCGACCCCTACGGGCATTATATCCACTCAGTTTATTTGAGAGGTTCCAAAAGACTTAGTTATGAATCACCTTTTCTAGCAACTCCTAATATAAAACTCCTTGGTGTTCTTACAAGAGATTTGGATAAATATAAAATTCCTCAAGAAGTTAGAATAAAGATGACTAAACAAGACGAAAAACGTATGAAAGATATGTTAAACGAAGATTTCGTAAAAAAAAATAAAGCTTGGGAAGAAGATCTTAAGTTAGCGCTAAAACTTAAAGTAAAAGCGGAGATACAAGCTTTTGCATCTCATGGATTTAAATTTTTGACAGATAGATACTTACCAGAAAAATTAACCACAGGTGATTGGATATAAGAGTATTTCTCAAAAAAGATGGGAATGCTATTCAATTAATTGGTATAGAAAAAATGCTTGAATGGCCTGTAGAGTTGCCGCTAATATTTATTGAGTATATAAGAAATAATAAATTAAAAACTTATGAAGATACTAAAGTACAAAAGGAAATTGAAAAATATCTAGATGAAATTATGGAAAGTGTCGCTATTCCACGACTCATTGGTGTTTTGGAGGGGGATAATCCCGAAGAAATTATTTTAGCTTTAACAAGAATAGAAGAGCTTTCAAAAAAGAACATCGATATGATAAAACCAATTCAACCCTACTTACAAAAAATTCTAAATACAAAAAATAAAAAAATAACTAAATTAGTTAAAACAATTGGTGATAATTTTCAAAAGGCAGAGAGAAGGAAGGAGGTATCAATAAAACGGAAGTTAATGCGAGAAAAAGAAAAACTATTCATAGATGGAAAAATTAGCGGAGAAGATTATGCAAAGGTTAGAAAGGAATATTTAACATTAAAAGAATAACTAATTTATTTATGAGTTGGGAAAAACACCAAGAATTTTATAACTTTATTATTGAAAATAGAATAATTGGTTTTTATAAAGAACCTCTTAAATTAAAATCTGGGAGATTATCAAATTGGTATGTTAATTGGAGGAATATTGCTGCTGATGTTTTCTTATTAGATAAATTGACAGATTTTATACTTAATTTTATTGATTTCTTAAAATTAAAACCAGATTGTTTTTATGGTGTACCAGAAGGCGCAAGTAAATTAGGTATTATAACTCAATTTAAATGGGCAAAAAGGCAGAAAAATTACAATCCTGGAAAATATATATTATCGATGGGAAGAGGAAAGCAAAAAGAGCATGGAGATCCTAAAGATCAATTTTTCCTTGGTGTACCAAATGGCAACGTTATTGTTCTTGAAGATACTACCACTACAGGAGGATCTTTAATCAGTACAATTCGAAATCTTAAGGATTTAAATATAAATGTTATAGCAGCTGTTGGATTAACAAATCGAAACGAAATAAGAGATGATGGAAAGAGTGTGGAAGAGGTTATCTCAGAAGAAAGTATTGAATATTATGC
>CAZRBD010000111.1:0-12870 GCA_964598265.1 uncultured archaeon | reverse complement strand
CGACCTATTTAGCCCGCTATTCTCAAACGCACGAGTGTGTGGTGTTGAAAGAGGAATACAAGGTTCAGGCTTAGCGTCTGAGGGTTGTATGAGGGGAATTGGTAAGGTAAAGACAAATTTTAATGATATGAGAAGGTTGGGAGTATGTTCATGAGCGTCGATTTTTATTTTTCTTAATTATAGATAATCTTAAGTAGTAAACACTTAGGATATTAAATTTAATGATTAACTTAAATAAAAGGATAGTTTAAGAATGAAATTGTTATTGTGAGAGTAATTATATATAAATCCAAATATGATAAGAGAGATAAGGATAATTTTTTATTTTAAATTTGACATCGATTTAATTCAATTTAGAATAAATTTTTAATTTAAAAAATGATCGTTTTAAGAAATTTAGGTGGCTGACGTGCTTTCGACGCTTGTTCGAAGGCATAAGCTAATTTAAGAAGGGTTGGTTCTTGAAAATTTTGCCCAAAAAATGAAATCCCAACTGGAAGCCCGTAAACATAGCCTGCGGGAACAGTGATGTTTGGATAACCTGCTACAGCAGCAGGAGAAGAACTTCCGCCTGTTGAGTGATCACCATTAATATGATCAATGAGCCATGCTGGTCCACCACTAGGGGCAATTATAGCGTCAAGCTGATTTTCTTGTATGATTTTATCAATACCTTCCTCTCGAGCGAGTTTTTGACATTTTTCTAAAGCAGATTTATATTCTTTGCTCGTTAAGGGTCCTTTTTTTTCAGCCAACTTGAATATTTCCTGTCCAAAATAGGGCATTACTTTTTCTTTTTTCTGATTATTAAACTCGATTAAATCATTTAATGTTTGAGGGAAGTCATCTGGTACAAATTTCGGTAGAAATTCATTTATATCATGTTTGAAATCATATAAAAGGACTAAATATTCAGGATCATTGAGATCATTTACAAATGTTATATCTATTGGGTCTAAAATGATACTTCCTTGAGTTTTCATTATATTTATAGTATTCTCCATTATCTTATCCACATGTTCATTTCTACCAAAAAAATTTCGAGCAACTCCAATTCTCGCATCCTGTAGTCCGTTAATATCTAAAAACTTAGTATAATCCGCTGGAATCTCATTGTTATTCATTAACGAGAAAGAATCCTCTGGATCGGGGCCAACTAGAACAGTTAACATTATAGCAGCATCTTCAACTGTTCTTGCCATAGGGCCCGCAGTATCTTGGTTATGTGATATTGGAATTATTCCTGCTCGACTAACTAAACCAATTGATGGTTTTATCCCAACTACTGAATTTGCATTGGATGGGCATATGATTGAACCATCAGTTTCAGTACCAATAGATCCTACACATAAATTTGCCGCTACTGCTACTGCTGAGCCAGAACTTGAGCCACACGGATTACGATCAAGGACGTATGGATTTAAAGTCTGACCTCCACGGCTGCTCCATCCACTAGTAGAACGAGTAGAACGAAAATTTGCCCATTCACTTAGGTTTGTTTTACCTAATATTACTGCTCCCGCTTCCCTTAACCTTTGAATTATATAGGCATCTTGAGTGGATCTATACCCTTCAAGGGCTAATGAGCCTGCTGTAGTCATCATTTTGTCTGCAGTTGTTATATTATCTTTGATCAACACTGGTATCCCATGTAATGGACTACGAACTTTCTTATTTTTCCTTTCTTCATCAAGATTCTCTGCTATTTTTAATGCTTCAGGATTAATTTCAATAATTGCATTAATTTTTGGACCATTTTTATCGAGTTTGCGAATTCTTGAAAGATAATTCTTCGTAAGTTTTTGTGATGTAATTTTTCCTCCTTCCATTAACTTCTGTATTTCAGAGATGTTATATTCTTTCATTTGTAATCTACTTTTAATTAGAATTATAGATGATAAAGGCATTAAAAATTTTAATAATTAGTGATTTATGATTTCTATATGTATTTTTCAAGGTTAAAATTGCAGCAATATATTTAAATAAATAGCTAGAATTACTGTGAAACAAAAGAAAGAGGTGAGAGATTTTTGTATTTCAAGACTAAAATAATATTCCTCATTACGATGGAAGTAGATTCATATGCGATAATTTGTAATCATTGCGGAGTTGCTTTAAGTCTGAAAATTAGTAAAAAGAAGAAGAGAAAATTTAGAAAAGAGTAATAAATACACGGGGATATGATATTAATTTATTTCCTTTAATGCATAATAAATCCGATCAAGTGCTTTTTCCAATATTGATCGAGGGCATGCGATATTTATCCGCTGAAACCCTTCCCCTCCTTGACCAAATTTATATCCTCCATCTAAGACTACTTTTGCCTTTTCAAGTAAAAAAGTCTCTAATTGATGATCGTCCATATTCAATTCTCGAAAGTCAAGCCAAACAAGATAGGTTCCTTCTGGTTCAATAACCTTAATTTGTGGAAGACTCTTTTTTATAAATGATTTGAGAAATTCGAAGTTATCCTTAATGTACAAAATTAGTGACTTTAACCAATTTTTACATTTCTCGAAAGCCGCGTGTAATGCCACAAGTGATATTACATTGGGGAGGTATCCAAGTTCATCTGGGATAAAGATGCTTTCAAGCGAACTTCTAAATATCTGACGCAATTTTTGGTTCGGGATTATAATATTAGAAAGCTGAAGTCCTGGAAGGTTGAACGTTTTACTAGCAGAAGTACATGTTAAAGAATTTTGAGCAAAAATACCGTTTATTGAGGCAAAAGAAGTGTGCTTGTACCCTGGATACACTAAATCACAGTGTACCTCATCGGCGATGATTACAATTCCATTTTTAATGCATACTTTCCCTAAATGCGTCAATTCTTCCTGATTCCATAACCTTCCAACAGGATTATGAGGATTACATAAAATTAGAATTTTTGTTCTCGAGTCTTTAGCAATTTGTTCGAGATTCTCAAAATCCATCTGATAACGCCCATTTATTAATTTTAATGGGTTCAAAACAACATAACAGCCATTATTTTGAATGATGCCATAAAAGGGGTAATATACAGGATTTTGCAAGATAACTTTATCGCCAGGATTACTAAAAGATTTGATAGCTAGGTTAATAGCAAGAAGTACGCCTGGTGTAAATACTAACCATTCTTTTTGAATCTCCCAATTGTAATATCGTTTGAACCATTTTATTAAGACATCATAATAAGAAGATGGATAATAGGTGTATCCAAAAATTCCATGCTTTACACGCTCCATTATTGCATCAATAATAGGTTTGGGAGCTCGAAAATCCATGTCAGCTACCCATAAGGGTAAGGTATCCTTTTCATAAAAATCCCACTTAATTGATTGAGTTCCTGAACGATCTATGACCTCATCAAAAGAGTAATGTTCTTCATTCATCTTACATTCACCTATGAAGGATTATAGTTAATATATCCGAAAGTGATTACATTGAAAATAGTTATCTAAATAAAAATAAGTCTTTTTCTAAATTTTTTATTTGTTGCCGTTAAATATAGTATTTTACGTTGTAATGTTATCTGTAATTTTTAATCAATAATATATTGTCTAGAGAATAATTATAATAAATGTAATTACGATTTTTTTTAGGATATTATGGACTACACTACTCTTGGACGTACAGGATTGAAAGTAAGTGTTATGGGGATAGGATGTGGAGGACCAAGCCGTATAGGAAAAAATACTGGGAGTAGCGAAGAAGATTCTATTTCTATTGTTAAATATGCCTTGGCATCCGGGATCAATTTCATTGATACAGCAGAAGTATATAAAACAGAAAAGATAGTAGGAAAAGCTATAAAAGACTTTGAAAGAGAAAATTTAGTTATTTCCACTAAAAAATCAACCTGGGGAAATATTGAGTCTAAAGATATTGAAAAAAGCATAAAAAGAAGTTTAAAAAATCTTGGTACTGATTATATTGATATTTATCATCTTCATGGGGTTACTTTAAATGATTATGACTATTTAGTTTCAGAAGTTGGACCTATTCTTCTGGAAATGCAAGATCAAGGTAAGATTCGTTATTTAGGAATCACCGAAAGATTTAACAACGACCCACAGCATAAAATGTTACAGAAGGCATTATACAATGATATTTGGGATGTGATAATGGTTGGTTTTAATATTTTGAATCAATCAGCTCGAGATCTTATATTTTCCAGAGCATCAAAAAAAGATATTGGTATTTTGATCATGTTTGCTGTTCGACTTGCCCTTAGTAGGCCAAAACGACTATTAGAATGCATTGATGAATTAATTAAAAATAAACAAATCGAATCTTCTGATATTAATAGAGATAATCCTCTTGGATTTCTCATACATAAGGAAGGTGCTATCAACCTAGTTGATGCTGCATATAGATTTTGCCATTATGAACCTGGTACACACGTTATTCTTTCTGGTACAGGGAATTTTGATCATTTAAAAGGAAATATTAAGTCTTTTTCAAGATCTTCACTTCCACGGGAGGACTTAGAGAGACTTAAGAAGATTTTTAAGAATGTTAATTCTATTTCAGGACAGTAAAAGTAAGGGATTAATAATTATGACACGAAAATTATATTGGGAAAATCCTTATGATAAAAAATTTACAGCTAAGGTAAAATCAATTCAAGAAGGAGGTATTATTCTTGACCAAACTTTATTTTACCCCTTTGGAGGTAATCAGTTGAGTGATCAAGGTATTTTAACAATTAATGATAACAACTTAATTGTGTCAATGGTCACAAAAAAAAATAATGAGATACTTCACCATATTTCATCAAATTCCCATAAAAAATTAAAAGTAGGAGATACAGTTATTGGGAAAATTGATTGGAATCGAAGATATGGATTAATGAAATCCCATACTTCACAACATATTTTCTCAGCAGTTATTAAAAACAAATATGATATCAATACTGTTAGAGCTACTTTGAATTTCGAAGAAGTTAATCTCTCTTTTTCTCAAAGTTTAAGTTTTCAGGAATTTAAAGGAGTGTTAGATGAAATAAACGAAATATGTTGCTCCAAAAATCTTAGTGTTAAAGAAAATATTATTCCACAGAAAGAAATTGGAAAATATAAAGATAAAATTAGAGGAGCTTTACCAGATGAAAAACAAATTCGAATTGTGGGGATTCAAGATTTAGATTTAGTGTGCTGCGGTGGAACTCATGTTAAGAATACGGCTGAAATTGGAATATTATTCATATATGATTTTAAAAAAGGTAAAGATGTAAAATATTATATTGGTACTAATGCATTAATTATGTTAACAAATATAAACGTGGATCTGATTAATGTCTCAAATTTATTAAATATCTCCATTAAAAATATTAAGGAAAAAACTGAAAGAAATATTGAACTTATTTCTAATCTTAGAGAAAGAAATAAAACCCTTGAATTGAAAAATTTAGAATTAATAGCTCAAAATCCCAATCTTAAGATACAAGATATTTTAATCTATATATTAGAGCTTGAAACTGATTATAAGATGTTATCAAAAAATCTACATTTATTTCCTGAAGAAACCATAATAGTTATAAAAATTTCGAAAAAAAAATATAGATTTATCTCAAAAGTTCAATCTATTAATGCTAATAGTATATTGCAATCATTTCTAAGAAACTATGGGGGGAAAGGAGGAGGTAATCCTACTTCTGCTCAAGGTAATTTTGATAGAGCGCCAAAAGATATAATTTCAGATTTAAAACAATTCATAAAATCTTTCTAATAAAGATAAATCATAGATTTTAAGAATTAGGAATCTATATGTTTTAAATTTGCTCCCATCAGAGATTTAATCATCGTTAAATATCTGAACTTATGTGAATTTATATTTTCAATTCGATGTATAACAGAATTTATTCTATTTAACCGTTCCTCTTTTATTTTTCTGCTGTTAGTATTAAAAAGATATTTAAATTCTAACATTGATTCAATATGACCACATAAAGAACATATATGAGTTTGTTCATCTAAATGGCTCAATTTGGGTAATGTAAGTGATATACATTCACAAAATGGGCAAAAATCAATACCCTCCTTCTCTGTACCACAATTTTCTGTCATAGGTTGTTACTTAAAATTTATTTATTAAAAATCATAGAGAGAATGAAATTATTAAACTATAATAATATCGTAAGAATACATAAAGCCATGATTTTTTTTATTGAATCTTATTAGAATGTTTTTAATAGGTTAGTTTTATATTTACATTATTTTTAAAGATTTTAAATAGAACATTCCCTAAATAAAAAATTATATTTTTTATCATAGCTTTTAAATCAGCTTTCCATCTAAAAAGTAAAAAGCTGAGATTGAATGTAATTTAAAACTTTAATAACTTTTGATAAGTTTAAAGCTTGTAGAATTATTCAGCATCGATTTCGTTTTCTTATTCCTCCTCATATGGTAAAAAATGAATATATCCATGAAATATAATAAATTATCGCTTATCTCTGTCATATAGTTCAGTTTCACGCATCTTTCCTAATATTCAAGATATAACTTTATTTTTCTTTAAAATCCAGCTATCGACCGTGAAATTTGATTTCACGCTCTAAACTTTGTTTGATTAAGCCAACTTTTTGACCAAAAAAGCTGTAATTATGAGCATCTGTTATCATAATTCTAATTATTAAATATAAAAAAAAAACCCAGAGTCTAAATTTAGTATTTTTGTCGAATATGATATGAATCATAAAACGGTTAATGAAAGTTCTGAACCTAATTTTGATAGCTTGCTTGATTTAAAAATTCTTTTATATTTATTAATAATTCTCTTTCATATGGAAATCGAACACAAAAAAACTGAAGAAGAAGTAGTTAATTTAACTAACCAGCCAAATTCAATAAAGTCATTAATACACGATTTTAAGACGCTAAGAATAAAAGCTGGATCAGTAATAATTATGCATAGTTCGTTGAGTGAAATTGGTTGGACTATTGGTGGACCAGTAGCGGTAATAATAGCATTGATGAAGGTGCTCACATCAGAAGGAACATTAATTATGCCTACATTTTCAGGTGATAATACAGATCCATCCAATTGGGAAAATCCCTCCATACCCAAAAGTTGGTGGCATCTGATCCGGAACGAAGCTCCAGCCTATCACCCTGCTATAACTCCTACTCGAGGAATGGGGATAATAGCAGAAACTTTTAGAACTTGACCTAAAGTACTTCGTAGTAATCATCCTGTGTCATCATTTGCTGCTTGGGGTAAAAATGCTAAATATATTACAAAAAATCATGAATTAACAACTGATTTAGGAGAAGACTCTCCATTGGCTCGAATTTATGAACTAAATGGACAGATTTTGCTAATCGGAGTTACTCATGAAAATAATTCATCTCTACATCTCGCAGAATATCGTAGTTCCTTTCCAAAAAAACATTATATATTGACGGGGTCAGCCATGTTAGTAAATAACGAAAGAAAATGGGTAGAGTGGAAAGAATTGGATCTTAATAGCGATGATTTTGATCAAATGGGTAAAGATTTTGAGTCTAATATCAATTATGTACCTGGGAGAGTCGGCTTAACGGAGGCAAGATTAATTTCTCAGCAAAAAATAGTTGATTTTGCAAAAGAATGGTTTAATAAAAACCGTTAGTTCTAGGTTGAATGAAATAGGAGAAGTTCGCTATTTAAGCTTCTTCTTAATACCTAACAAGATTTATTTTCTTAATTAAAATTATCTAATGTTAAAAAAATATTTGAGATGTAAGTGAGTAAAATTACACAATAAGCTAAACTTTCATTATCCAACCAAATTCATCATCAATTTCTAATCGCTGAATTCCAGTTAATAATTTATATAGTTTTTTTGTAACTTCACCTGGTTCTCCATTCTTAAATGTCCTCTTTTTATCCTCCAAAGTAACAGAAGCAATGGGAGTGATTACTGCTGCAGTACCTGTACAAAATGCTTCTGTACATGTTTCCTCGAATAATTCTTTATATGAGATGTCTCTTTCTTCATATTCTATTCCTAATTTTTTTTTTGATAATTCTAAAATAGATTCTCTTGTAATGCCTTCTAAAATTGTTCCCGTTTTTCTAGGAGTTACTAATTTCTTATTAATGATGCCGAAGAAATTTGCTGTACCGACTTCTTCAATATTTTCCATGTGAACAGCATCAAGGTATAAAATTTGAGCAAATCCTCTCTTCTTAGTATTACTTGCGGGTAACATTGTTCCAGCATAGTTACATATTGTTTTAGCTGAGCCCGTACCTCCTGGGGCGGCTCTTGTATATTTTTTAGAAATTTCTAAATTAATACCCTTAAAACCTTCCGGGAAGTAGGGTCCAACAGGAACAGTAAATATAATTAATCTAAATTCATTTGCAGGGGCCACTCCTAGAATTGGTCCATATCCAAATAAGATTGGTCGTATATATAGAGCACCTCCACTATCATAAGGAGGTATATAATCCTCATTAGCTCTAACTACTTTCTGCACTGCGTCCACGAACTTGTCAACGCTAAACTCTGGCATCATCATCCTTTTTCCACTAATATTGAATCTCTTTCCATTTTCTTTTGGGCGAAATAACGTAATTTCTCCATTTTTCGCTCTCAAAGCCTTCATTCCTTCAAAAATCCCTTGTCCATAATTTAAAACGCATGATGCAGGAGAAATCTCAAAATTTCCAAATGGTACTAACTTACCGTCACCCCATTCGCCACTTATATGATCAGCTATAAACATTGTTCTTGTTTCAATAAAATTAAAACCCAGAGAATAAAAATCAATATTTTTTGGATCTACCATAAATCTTAATTCCTTTTTTTAAGATAGTAGGAATATTATATGAAGATATTCTTAAAAAGTCTTATTAAAAAATAATGGTTTCGCCAAAATAAGGGCATAAACTATTGAATTTTATGTTTGTATGAGTTTCATTTTATTATTAATAGAAAATAAAAATTAATTTTATGAATCATTTATTGTAGATAAACTAACTTTGCAAAAACTTTTTCAAAACAAATTGGTTATTTGAAATATGGCTTTACAAAAAGTTACCGTAAAAGATATAGTAGAAAAGAAGAAAAATGGAGAGAAAATAGTAACAATTACTTCATATGATTACTCATTTGCAAAATTAGTAGATAAAAGTGGAATTGATCTGATTCTTGTGGGAGATTCTCTTTCAATGGTTATGCTAGGCTATAATAACACTTTATCAGTTACTATGGATGAAATGATTCATCATACAAAAGCAGTTAGTCGAGGAGTATCAAATGCATTAATTGTTGGAGATATGCCTTTTCTATCATATAAAGTTGATATTAAAGATGCTGTTAAAAATGCAGGCCGATTTATCCAAGAAGGTGGTGCTGAAGCCGTTAAAGTTGAGGGTGGAACGGAAATATGTTCCACAATTAAGGCAATGATTGAAGCAGACATCCAAGTTATGGGTCACATTGGTCTTACACCACAGGCAATATACGAGTTTGGAGGTTTTTTAGTTCAAGGAAAGACGATTGAAGCAGCAAAGAAATTAATATTGGATGCAAAAAATTTAGAAGAAACAGGTGTATTTGCTATTGTATTAGAAGGTATTCCTTGGCAAATAGCCAAGTTGATTACAATAGCTGTTAATATTCCAACTATAGGTATAGGCGCTGGACCTCATTGTGATGGCCAAATAATAGTTATCCATGATATGTTAGGTATTTTTACTGAAATAAAACCGAAGTTCGTTAAATATTTTGGAAAAATTGGCGAATCTATTAGTCAAGCCTTGGATGATTATAGAAATGAAGTTATAAATGGTCTTTACCCCGACCTAGAATACTCATACGAATTTCCTCAGAATGATTTATCTGAAATTAATGAATGGTTTGAAAGTACCGATATTCATGAAGAAGCTCGTAAATTAACTTAGTGGCGGTATTTTTTAGTAATAAAGAATTCTAAACCGAATTTTTATTCTTCAAACATATAAATTTCATAAGATCCATACTTATATTACGACGATATCTTTCTTCGTTATTAGTAAAAGAACAGAATATTGTTTTATAAATAAAATTATAAATTTGTATTTATAGTTATAATATATAATAAAATCTGAAGAATTTAGAACATTTTTCGAAAAATATCTATATAATATAAACATTTAAATGTTGACATGTAATGGCTGAAGAATATGATTATCTCTTCAAATCAATTGTTGTAGGAGATGGAGGCGTCGGTAAAACAGCACTAACGCTACGTTTTAGTAAAGGTTTCTTCACAGAAGACTACAAAATGACTATTGGGGTAGATTTCCATGTAAAAACAATTACTATCGACGCAGTGGAAAAACCAATACGAGCAAAACTCCAAATATGGGATACAGGTGGCCAAGAACGTTTTAGCTCGATAAGACCTATGTATTATAGAGGATCTTTAGGAGCTTTGTTAATCTTTGACCTTACGAATTCTGGAAGTTTTGAACACTTACCTCAATGGATTGAAGAAGTAAGAGCAAATGTGAAAAATGAAATTCCTTTATTGTTAGTTGGCAACAAAAGTGATTTAATTGAACAAAGAGCTGTGTCTTTAGAAGAGCTTAATAGTTTCACTAATACTTTTAATCTGTATTATATGGAAACCTCTGCTAAGACTGGAGAAGGCGTTGGAGATTGTTTCTACATTCTTGCATGCTTGATGATTGGTTCTGAGATTCCTGATCAACTTGTATCCAATGGTATTGTGTTCACACCTGGACAAATTCCTATAGCGTCTTCACAATCATCTGATAGTCTCATTCCTCAATTAGAATCTGAGTTTGATTATGCTGCCCCACCTGTTCCGGACCCCCCTTTCAATGTAGCAAATCAATCAAATTCTTCATTCGAACCCGAACCCGAATTTGAATATGAAGCCCCCCCAGTGCCAGAGCCTACTCCAATGGAATCCTACGAATCTACTTCAACATATGAACCCGAATATGAACCCGAAATTCCAATTCCTGAGCCTTTAATAGAAGAATCCATATCACAACCAGCCGAATTTATATTTAAAACTCCAGAAGAAATTTTATCAAATGAAACTTCAAGAGAACAAATTACACGTGTTTCAGAATCCACAGTAGAAGAACCATACAAACCAAAAGCTGCTCCATTTACCTCTAATGTTCCTATTCCCGCTCCTACACCAAAAGATTTTCAAACGTCTCAAGCTATGAAACCTATAGGAAATTCTTCTCCGAAAACAGCGCCTTTTCTATTAAAACAAGAGTCACCAGATACTAAGGTAAAATCTCAAATGGAACACTCACCATTTTATTCCAAAAAAGATAAGAAGAAGAAAGAGAAACAAAAGAAAAAAGATGAGAAAGAGAAAAAACTCCAAGAAGAAAAAGAAAAACAAAATAAACTTATTGAGGACATGAAAAAAATTAAAAAAGAAAAAAAAGAAAAACTTAAAAAAGAAAAAAAAGAAAAAATAGAGAAATCATCTTCTGAAACTTTCATTCCAATCCAAAAAACATCAGAGGTGGAAAGTTCTAGTCCATCCTCTCTATTTCAAACTTTATCAAAAAAAACCGATGAACCGGAACAAAGCGCAGTTGCTTCTTTTGTACCATTTTCAGAAAAAAAGGAATTTAAAGCTCAAGAATCAAGTAAATTAAGAATTATACCAAATACAGTTGATAAGGAGATATTTCCTACATCTTTTACCCCGATACAATCAACTCCATTTATTCAAACTGAAAATTCAAAATCTGTAGGAAAGAAAACTACTAAATGTAATCAGTGTGGATCTGTATTATCAAATGATTATATGTATTGTAATAAATGTGGGACTAAACTATGAATTTATTTTTTCTTTAACCTTTAAATAATTAAGTAAAAAGCATCATATTTAAAGAGATTTACCACAAATAGGGCAAATACTCCACATTTTTTTAATTTTTGAATTACAATGTGTGCATATTTTGAGATCGGGATCAATTCTAGTTTGAGGTTTGCCAAAAATTGTAATATTTTCTTGTGGTTGACCTCCAGGAATTTTAATCGATGGTGCTTTAATATTTACTAAATTTGATCTTGTAGATTTTTCAATCATTTCTCTAGTGATATAAGTCTTCGGTTTTGGTGATTTTTTAGCATTATTTTCATATTTTTGTGGTTGAATAGGAGTATCTTTAATATTTTCTTTTAAGACTTGATCTTCTATTTTTGAAGGTTTTACTGCTGTTTCACTAATAGGGAGACCTACTTTATAATAATAGTAGTTATTTTCATTATTTTCAATTATTGTTTCCCCATCTTCTAAATAGACTTCTATGTAATATATTATTACAGAACCCACTGGAATTTCTGCTATTTCTGATAGATAATAATCTACTTTAGGTGACATTTCCATTTGGTACCATGATTTTCCTTGATCTACACTGAAAATTAAATTTACTTTATGGATAGTTTTGTTAAAATCTTCTTCAGTTATTTTTACTACAATCTTAATTGTTTTTTTCTGAGCTTCTTTGGATGTTGATATCTCTAAATTTGTATCATCCCAAGCTAAACCGCATTTAGGACAATTAGTGAACCAATTTGGGTATTCAAACTCACAATTAGAACAAGTTTTAGTAAAGTAACGAGTTGTTTTTATTCCAATATTTTTTTTTTTTTTCCCCATACTAATAATTCCGAAAATTTGAAATAAAAGTCCCAAAAAATATCTTTCTAAATATAAAATAATAATTAGTCTTAAATATATTTTTTTACTAACTCTAACATTTAGAATTCGTAATTTAATAAAATATAAAGAATCTAATTGATAATAAAAAATAATAAATCGCAAATAGCTATAAATCAACATTAAAGAATTTTGGGTTAATTTTATAAACGAATTAACAATTATAAATTAGCCCCTTTTTTTATTTTCT
>CAZRBD010000110.1:6617-12936 GCA_964598265.1 uncultured archaeon | reverse complement strand
GAACATAATAAGAAACAGTTTAAAAAAGAAATGAAAGCCACTCGACCTGCTGGATTAAAACCTTTTCAACTTAATTTAGGTGATGATGAAGATCAAGCAAAATTTATTTCTAATAATATTCTTAAATTGAGAGATGAAGGATTTGAATTACAAGAAATAGCTATATTATATCGTGCAGGTCATCATTCTGTTAAAATTGAACTTGAATTACAGGTTAAAAATATTCCGTACGAAGTCCGATCAGGAGTTTCGTTTTTCGAAAAGGCCCATATTAAAGATATTTTGATGCATTTACGTCTAGTAGAAAACCCCTATGATGAAATAGCATGGTCAAGGATTTTTACGATTGTGCAAGGATTAGGAAAAACTTCAGCATCCAAGATCTTGAGTATAATCTTACAATCCAAAAACCCACTAGAAACAGTTTTGGAAAATGGCTTTTTTAAAATAAGATTGAAAGGTACGAGAATTCCTTCAATAGGAAAGAAGAATTTAATTTCACACATAAAAAATATAAGTAAATATAAACCAGAAGATAATCCTTCAGAAGTTATTAGAAAAATCGTAAGGTTATTAAATGATTACATTAAAACAAAATACTCAGATTGGGAAGATCGAATAGAAGATTTACATCAATTAAGTGTCTATGCTCAAAAATATCCAACTATACGAAAATTTATTGATACCTTAAGTTTGAATTTGTCAAATATTGAATCTAAAACAGTACGTTCAGGAGTACAAGATGAGGAAGAAAAGCCTTTAATTCTTTCTACAATTCACCGTGCGAAAGGCCTTGAATGGAGAGTAGTCTTTATACCTATGTTATGTGAAGATTCTTTTCCCTCGTCTAGAGTAAAAAACGATCCTGAATCATTTGAAGAGGAACGTCGAGTATTCTATGTAGCAATAACAAGAGCAAAAGATCAATTATATCTAATCTCTCCTTCTATGATACAACAGTATGGAGGTTATCAAATCACAAGACTCTCTCCATTTGTTTCAGAATTAAATCCCGCGGTTTTCAGGAAATCATCTGTCAAATTTAAATCTAAGTCAAATTTTCGAAAGGTAGGTATTAAAAACAGCCGAAAAGCTTTATTCCAAACAGCTGATGAGTTACTTTCTAATTCAAATTCCAAAAAAAAAAATTAGGATAAAGCTATTATTAGACTAGAACTCTATAATAAGGAATCTACTAAATTTATGAACTCTTTTAAGTTTATATTTTATGGAAGATATTAATTTAAAAAGACCATTTATAATAATCCAACTAGAGTTTTTACAATTTTTTACTTATTTAAATAATATATTAACCATTAGAAAAGTTCGAGAGAAAAATGATAATAAGAATGCTGAGAAAAATAATTTTGAATCTGAATTCTAAAAACTTCAATAAGATCCTGAAACTAAAAGATTATGTTAATTCGAAGGCAGTAAAGTATTACCTCCTAAATAAAATATAAATTAAATTGAATAAGGTAATGTGTGATGGTTAAAATTATACACATGGCTGATACACATCTTGGATATAGAGCAAGAAGAGGTGCTGCACATAAATGGGCAATTGAAAACTATTCGAAACCCTTTGAACAAGAGATTTATGATACTTTTTTGAAGGTTATGACTGACGTATCTCTAATTAAAGATATTGATTTTGTAGTTCATTGTGGTGATATGTTTCACCAACCTTCGATTTTTAGTTCCTATCCTCCTCCTGAGCCAGCTAGGATGGCTTTAATACAAGGCTTACAAAAGTTTTTTGCAAACACAAATAACCAAGTTCCATTAATATATATTGAAGGTAATCATGGGGTATTCAGAGGATATGAATATACGCCTTTTGAGTCACATATAAATAAAGAAAATTATCCCAATCTACATTATTTTAAAGAAAAAGACTTACTCGATGCGATAAATTCAAAAAACCCATTGAGTTTAGAGTTTCCAGATAAAATGGTTAGATTTCATCTATTTCCTTTTTTTGAATATAACAGTTTTGAAGGCTATAAGAATGCTTATGATAATTGGATAACTCTTCAGAAACCAAAAAAAGATGATGATTATATCAACATCGCTGTTGCCCATGGTGCTTCCGGTGGAGATATACCAGAGACACTTCATAATAAAATTAGTTCGGATGATTATGGATATAATTATGTTGCCTTAGGTCATGAACATGGGTTCAGAAAAGTGATGAGAAATCACTATTATTCTGGTAGCTTACTCCCAATGAACTTTAAAGAGAGATATGAAAGTCAGGGTTATTTAATTGTCAATATCAATGGTATTACAAAGGAATTAATAGTCGAAAGAAGTTCAACTGATATATTGTTGAAAAGACCTTTTGAAATAGTTGAAATAGAAGTTCCACCAAAACAATCTTCAGCTGATTTGGAAAATAATATCTATAATAAGTTAAAAAACAGAATAATAGGGGAAGAATTTGAACCTAAAACATCTGCAAGATTGAAATTTACATTTAAAGGAGAAATGACGTTTGAAAAAAATTGGCAAATTAATGAATTGATGTCTAAAATAAGGAGGGAAATTTTCTCTCAACCTGATAAATTTAATGTTTTACAATTAATATGGAAGATTGCTGATATTTCTGAGACAATAGAGGATGAAATAAGAGCAGGAATAATCCAAGATTATATTCTTGAGAAGCCTGATGAAGAATTTAAAGCATTTGTCGAAGAAAAACTAAGCGAAGACAAAACAAACTATGATCTTGATAAATTAACGGATTTTGGCATGAAAGCAATAAAAAAAGCTTTAAAGATAATGGAGAAAGAAAAAGAGGTGTAAATATACATTGCTAATAACTAAACTTACCTTCAAAAATTTCATGGGTTATAAACAATTAAATTTGCCAAAATCTAATGGCGAGTTACCAAAAGGCTTAATATTAATTAGTGGTAAAAATTCATATGGAAAATCTACGATCCTTGATGGAATTCTTTTTGCCTTTTTTGGTCCAAAAATTTTCAAGGGTCGAAAAGCGGAATCTTTCATTACTTATGGAATTCAAGAAAAAGCAGAAATATATGTTTATTTTAAACTTGATAAACGTAAGTATTATATCTATCGAAAGTGGGGTAGAAAAGGTAGTATTACTACAAAATTATTTGAATATAATGAGAAAAAAACCACATACCAAGAAGTTAAAAATTTCAATGTTGAAGCATTCTTTGAGATTTCTTCAGAACAAGCAATGAGCACGGTGTTTGTAAGACAAGGTGAAGTAGAAGAATTGGCTAACAAGAAGGGGGCAGATCTGAGAGAGATGATCATAAATTTATTTCGATTGAATATCATTGATGACTCACTCTCTTTTTTAGACTTTGAATCAAAAGGAAAAAAACAAGAAAAAGAGAAATTAGAAAAAATAAGAGTACCGATTGAGAGGATACAAAATGATATTACTCGTATTGATCAGGAAAATACACAATTTGAAAAGATAATTATAGAAAAGCAGAAGACTAAAGAAGCTTGTGAACAAAAACTTAATGTTTATCCATCAGAAGAATTAATTTTTGAGTTAGAGGAGTTATATAATCAAAAAAAAATACTAAATGGGAAACTTTTATCATATCAGAATGATTTCAAGAGCAAAATCAAAAAAACAGAGTTCACTTTAAATGATTTTGATTCACAGGAAAAGATTGATATTAAATTAAAAGAATTGAAGGAAGGTAGAGATAAATTTCAAATAGACCTAAATGAATTGAATGCAAAAAAAGAAGCTACATTGAAAGGATTAGGGAAGACGAAGGGTAGAAAAGAGGATATTAGAAAGACAATTATTAAAATGGAAAAAAGTTTAAAATTTACTATACAGAAAGATGGAAAAAAATTTGCACAGTGTCCCACATGCCAAAATGAGCTCACAAAAGAGCATTATGATTATATGATCAAGAATTTTACAAATGATATTAATATAAATCAAAGAAAAGTAGAAAAGATTTCACAAATCATAACAAAAATAAACCAGGATATAATACCACTTCAAAAAAATTTAAATAAAACAAATAATACCATATCAATTCAACAAGCTTTGAAAATCGACTTCATAAATTATAAAAAATACGAATCTCAGTTACTAAAAGTCGAGAGAGATCTAAATGATTTTCTCATACTTCACAAATCAAAATTTCACGTTACTAGTATAGAAAACATGAAAAAGCTGTCTATTGAAAAAGAAAGACTTACAACAGAACTTAAAGCTATGATCAATGAGTTAGAGGATAAAAATAAGAAGATACTTACTAATAAGGCAAGATTAATTGAATTACACAAGGAAATTCAAAAAATGAAAGATTTAAGAACAAAAATAGGGGATCTTGAAGTCGATATTGAGCATATTAATAAAGCAAAGGAATTAGTCCGAAGATTTGTGACAGAGTACATGGTTGTTAAACGACTTGTAAAAAATATTGCTTTAAGCACTAATAAATACATAAAAGATTTTACTTCTGGACAATACAGTGATTTATTTCTTGATTTAAGTGGATCTAAAAAAACGGGTTTATCTCTAAAAATTAAAGATAATTATAATCAAGTCCATGAATCGATTGAAGCTCTTTCTGGGGGAGACCGTACAGCCTTAGGTATAGCTTTACGACTTGCAATATCTGAATTAATGAGCACTATTAGGCCTACTAAAGAGTCACCAAAAAGGAGTCCTAAAATTGACTTTCTTCTATTAGATGAACCTTTAGCTGCTTTAGATGAAACTCGAAGAGAACGAATCCTTAAGAATCTGATAAGATCAAAATCATTTCCACAGATATTTCTTATAACTCATACGAATATTCCTCAAGGTATATCTACTCATAAAATAATCGTTGAAAAAGATATCTCAAATGGAATGAGTTACGCAAAACTTGAAAAACCCTCCGCATCTACAAAAATTTAGATTTTAGGGATCTTGAAAATCTTAAAATTAGGTTCTAAAAAATAAATAGAAAATAAAAAAAAATTTAATGGAAATATAGTTTATAGATCTCTTGCCTTTACGGTTTTTCTGTTATTTGCTTTTGATCGAGCTATTGCTTTATCAAGAATAGTCATTATAATACCGTTAAAAGTATCCCCATCAAGGACGCCGCTGCTTGTATTGCATTCATGGGCTTTGATATATTCCCGCACTTTTGACTTAACATATAATGGTTCTACTTTTCCTCCCTTTTTAGACATTTTTAAGCTTCCTCTTTTAAAATTTTTTATTAATTTTATCCAAAATTGATTTAAAACAAGTTTAAATTATTTTTTGTTAATTATTTATTTTTCAGCTGTATTATTAAATCTTTCTATATTCATCATAAATTAACTATTTCTTTTTTCAATAAGCAGTTACAATGAGAGAATTGATATTAGAAATATGGTAAAAGAATTTTGGATGGAAGCATCTCTTTCAAAATTAAGATTCTAATATTATAATTTTTCTCACATCCTCCCTTAAATAAATGTAAAATCGTAAATTATTATGAATTTAAATTATACGATGAGATTTTAAGACAAAGTTTTTAAATATTAAAAATTTGGAATGTAATTACAAAAAAAAGGTAGGAATTGATGTTCTTTTCTAATAATGAATATAAGTTCATTTAATTGTTTATTGTGAGGGAGTGAATACAATTTCAATTCATATCTCGTTATTTTCTTCACCATTCTTCACTTGTTATTTGAGTGTGGTTCTTTAGAAGTTGAAATGTAGTTAAATTTTGAGTAAAAAACTTGAAATCTTTTTTAAATTCTTCTAATTCGAAAGTACCCGCTATTCTATTTGACCAACAAATACTATAGCAAAATTATAGTGTATATTTTCATCAAAAAATCTCATTAAGAGTAAGTTCGGCATGGCCTTTATTTTTAGCCTAGTCTTTTTGCATGTCTCCTGCAATTTTTAGAACTGAAACTGTCAGAGTGTTTCAGTAACAAATAGATGATTATTTTAACAGGATTAATCCTATATTATAATCAATTTAACAAGGAAAAAATGTATTTCGTGTAGGATTCTAAATTAACCTTTTTTTCTTCTTTTTTTTAACCTGAGAACAAAAAATTGAATCTAAAGATTTTAGTCTTATAGAATCCCATATAGGGTAACATCTATCATTAACAAGATTTTAGAAATTTTATGAGTTTTTTGTTGTTAAAGATTTAAATTATTTAGAAATAAAAAGAAAAATATTATTAGTTTTATTGAATCACTGAGCAATTATGCTCCTTAGTCACTCCCACTTTTTATTTTGGGGGTGTAAGGACGATTTCAATGCTAGAAACATTGTTACTTTGTCCATTTTCGCCTTCTAAT
>CAZRBD010000110.1:0-6517 GCA_964598265.1 uncultured archaeon | reverse complement strand
TAATATCTCACATACATCGACTGCATGAGAGATAGCCCTTCCTCTGGCTTTAACAGTACAATCTACTCCTTTATTAAGGACCATCATAGTAGCCATCACATAATTCATTGTAGGTTTTCTTCCAACAAACACAGCGTTGTAAGGACAGGAGATTTAAATCCCTCGTTTTCCTCTTTGCTCATGTTTAATTTCCTCTTATGTTTTTAATTTTTGATATACTAGTTTATTTTTTGTTTTTTTGTATTGTATGTATTGTGTATTGAAGTTTGTTCGTAATTTTTCAATTAATTCAAATTACGAGTATAACACTTTCTTGAAATCTTAGAAATTTTTTAAATTTTATTATCCCTTTAAGAAAATATTTGGAATATTCTATATTTAACCAAAGTGACTTATGAAAGTTATTCAAGAATTCTTGAAAAACCTAAAATTATGTTAATGAGATATTTAAAAGAAATTAACATTCCAGAGAAAAAATTAAGAATTTTATTGAGAAATATGATATAAATATCCGCTGTTTGAATTCCGTTTGAGGTGATTTGAAAGCGGGTAAAATACATATTATAATCTGGTTTTTCAATTAAACAGTTTTTCTCGTTGCAAGCAAAAGATTGGGAGATGTGTTTTTTTTCAGGGTCGTTGGAAAATTATATTTATATTATTAGAAATAAAAAGAAAGTTTTTATTAGTTTTATTGAATCAATGAACAAAATATTTCCCTTGATCACTTCCACTTTTTATTTGGGAGGTGCAAGGACGATTTCAATGCTAGAAACATTGTTACTTTGTCCATTTTCGCCTTCTAATTGCTCAGTGCTTAATTGGATGTCCTTATATTCTATACCTTTTAAGAATCTATTCCGTAATATCTCACATACATCGACTGCATGAGAGATAGCCCTTCCTCTGGCTTTAACATTACAATCTACTCCTTTATTAAGGATCATCATAGTAGCCATCACATAATTCATTGTAGGACGGCGACCGACAAATACAGTGTTTTCTTCTCTATCCATGTTTAATTTCCTCCTGTGTTTTTAATTTTTGATATACTAGTTTATTTTTTGTTTTTTTGTATTGTATGTATTGTGTATTGAAGTTTGTTCGTAATTTTTCAAATAATTCAAATTACGAGTATAACACTTTCTTGAAATTTTTTAAATTTTTTAAATTTTATTATCCTATTAAGAAAATATTTGGAATATTTATAATAATTTCATCCAATCCTCAAAAAAATAAAAGTTATTAGTATTACAATAGTAGCCAGAGTTTATGCATAATTATCGAAATGATGTATTATTTCCAAGTAGTTTTAATGATGATCTTGAATCAATACACTATATAGCTGTATGTGAGGATATCATAATAAAAAGAAAAAATAAAAGAATTTAGAATTTAAAACCCTTTTAATTTTACACCAAGGAAAAATAAAAACCACGTTAGAAAAAATAGCACCAGCGCAATCATAAACCACAAACTATATGGACCTATATTGAATGGTGGTAGAATGCTGGCCCAAAATAATGCTTCTAAATCGAGGAAGATAAATATCCCAAATATCATAAAAAGCAATGTTAAGATTACTACGAGTTTTGTTGGCGGAGTCCAACTCATCTAATATTCACCTATAATTCTGATTATGTTTTTATGTTTTTCTAAAATAAATTACTATTTGTGTTATATGAAATATAGTAGAATAATAAGATGAGTTCCTTTTTAAACAGTAGAGATAAGATTTATAAGTTAAGATTCAAATTCCCTTGTTTTTCGTGAAATCAAATTCAATTTCTTCTATTTCTTCATCCATGCTCGTTTTTTCAGTAAAGACTAATTCACCACTTCTCTTGTCCTTTTCCTTTTCATCCCCGCCTTTGACGATGTCCCAAACAATACTTATTATAAGTAAAGCAGAAACAATTACTAAAAGTGGAATAAGAAGACCCGAATCTGTGAGTAGTATCTTAACCCATCCAATATAAGGAATTCTTCCCACTACAACACCAATCACATTATCTTCAGGCACCCAACCACCATCATGTGAAGGATTAGCATCTCCTTTAGTAAAGAAATACCAACGGCTCTCAAATTTTTTACCAATAACTCTATGGACAATTGGTTCATTAGGAGCATTATTCCAACCCGGTAATCCACGAGCGTCAAAAACAATTATATCTCCCTCCTTCCCTTCAGCAGTCCCATTTTTTATCGTAGCAGGATCTTTTCCTTTTAGAAATAGTAAATCTCCCTTAAGAAGATTAGGTTCCATGGAGCCTGATACAACGACTACTATCGGGGTTTTTGTGTTTAAACTTTGCTGCAAAATATAGTAAATCAAAAATGATCCAGAAAACGCAAAAAATATCAGCAATATAGCGATAATTATTTTTCTTTTGGGAGAGGATTCCTTCTTCTTCAATTTTTTCTTATTAAAGGACGCTTTTATATATTTTTCTTCCATAACAAAAAATTCAGCTGTTCTATGAACTAAATAATTAAAAAAAAAATATAAAATTTCTTAAAATAATAATTGAAAAGTGTTCTCCTATATTTACAATTATAAAATGTGACATAAGATCGTTTAAAATGAGAAATATTTTAAATAAACAGATCTAGAAGTTAATTATCTAAATGGGTTGAATAAACAAAATCTGAATATAGTCAAGATCTTTGTGATGTTTGAGAAAAATAAATCCTTTGATATAGCAGATAAAAAATTTGAGGATATTCAAGAAAAAATAGAATGGATATTAAAAATGAAACTATTATATTCAACCACTACCACAAGATTAGGCAATTCAATACTCAGAATTAATTATAATGATAAAAATATCGAGATAGAATCCCAAAAAGATAATAGAATCACAATTTTACAAGAGCAGGATAAAAAAATATATATCCAAATTGCAGGGGTATTAGATGACGTCAAAGTTGGGCAATTATGGGAAGAATTAAATGTTTTTTTCTTAAAAGAATCGATAAACATTATCAAAGACTCTATAAATGAGACTGAAGAAAATTTGGATGAATCTGAAGAATTAATAGAAATTATTGAGGTATTACCATCAAAAGATGAGTTAGTTGAAGAAATTAAAAAATTATTAGAAAATGTAGGATACATTCTTGAAATGGAAGAAGTCGAAACGTTTATTAATAACTTTATTGAAAAGTATGACCGTTTACCAGTACTTTCTGAACTTAAAGCCATTATAAAAGGTTATATTTTAATGATTCAAGAAGAAAAAAAACTTAAATCTCAGATAACTGAACCCATTATCGAAGAATCCCAAGAGGATCTCCCCTCAGAAGAAGTACATCAAGAAGTTATTACTCAGGATTATTTGACTAAAGAATTAATCTCTCCTGAGGAATTAAACCAAGAAGAAATATCGCAAGAAGGATTTCCCATAGATGATTTCAAGGAATTAGTTCTGAGTAAACAAGAAATTGTTGGACGTAGAAGATGTCCTAATTGTGGAAATGAAGGATTAATCCGTGAAGTAGATGATAAAACTAAAATCCTAATGGATTATCCTAAGATATATGCCAAAAAAAGGTGCTGTGTGAAATGTGGGTTTGAATGGCATGCAGAATGAAAATTAATTAGAGTTTTCTTAAAATCATCCCTATAACATTTGGAAATTAATTAAAAAATAGTTTTAAATGTTTCAATATTTAAGATAATAATCAAAGCATTCTAAAATTCATAAAAAAACTAAAAAAAAAAAATCTGATGTATATGGAAGATTATGCTATAATTTATAATCCTATTGCAGGTTCATCAAAACAAGCAAAGAGTGATATTGAATATGCTTGTCAATGTTTGGACAAGTTAAAGGTCTCTTATAAATTAGTGAAAAGTGAATTTGCGGGGCATGCTATTGAATTATCAAGACAATTGGCAAAAGAAGGATATAGAGTTATAGGTATGGGAGGCGATGGTACTTCCAATGAAGTAATAAACGGAGTCATAACTTCTAATTCAGGTGGTTTGTGTGGATTTATTCCAATGGGTTCGGGTAATGATGTACCAGCGGCTATTGGGATCTTACCAGATATTAAAAGAGCATGTGAAATAATCGCAGAAGGTAAATCAAGTAAATCAGATATTGGTTTTGCTAAAACAGATGATGGTATAGAACGCTACTTCTTAGGAATAGGAAGTCAGGGTTTTGATAGCGAAGTGGCTCGAAGAGTGAATGAAAAAGAAGTTAAAAATTATAATATAATGGTCCTTAAAACCGTTTTTTCTTGGAAAAACAAGAGTGTCATCGTTAAAATGGATAATGACACATTTGAAGGTGAAGCAAACTTAGTAGCAGTTGGTAATGGTGGATCTTACGGAGGAGGTATGTATATTTGTCAAAGAGCGCGAGTTAATGATGGGTTATTTGATATTAGTATCGCAAGTATAGGTAAATTCAAATTATTGATGCAATTTAAAAGAATGTATACAGCAACTTTGCTGCCTCACCCTAATGTACCTGAATATAGAAGTAAAAAAGTTCGAATCGAAATGAAAAATCATGATGATGAACCTTATTTAAGCCAAGTAGATGGAGAAATGTTGGGTCCTTTATCTGTAACATATGAAACAATTAAGGATGGCTACGAATTTATGCGACCCGAAGTTGATGAAGTAGCTGAAGCTTTTAAGAAGGAACATGGGAGATATTTCTATGAGTATGAACGATAATTAAAGAAGTCGCTGTTTTAATTACCAATTAATTGACACCATATTATGACTGATTGGAACGATATTTTTAGTGAACAAGGTAAATTTTTCACGGAACCTCATAGTGAAATGGAAAGGGTTATGAATATTTTCCGAGGAAATAAAGTAAAAAAAATTTTAGACCTTGGATGCGGAACTGGTCGTCATCTTATTTTTTTTTCTAAAAATGGTTTTGAAATGTATGGTTTTGATGCTTCTCCTAAGGCACTTTCGATAGCTAATCAGTGGTTAGCAGAAGAAAAGATGAAGGCTGAGTTAAAACTCCATCGAATGGAAGAAGAATTTCCTTATGAAGATAATTTTTTTGATGCAATTATTTCAATCAAAGTGATCCACCATAATAAGATTAAGGATGTACTAAGAACTGTAGGTGAAATTGGAAGAGTTTTAAAGAGAGGAGGTTTAATTTTTATTACTTTTCCTAAACTAGGAGAGGCTTGGGTAAATAATGGAAATTTAAAAGAAGTCGAGAAAGGGACCTATCTACCACAAAAAGGAAAAGAAAAAGGATTATTGCATCATTTCTTTACACTAGAAGAAATTCAAAAGGTTTTCAGATTTTTTGATTTAAAAGAAGTGTATGATGACGGCAAGAACCATAGATCAATTTTGGGTATCAAACATTAACCTCTTTCTTCTTTACAAATTTTTTAATCGAAAGTGCTATTATTATTGCTACTCCAGCAAAACCAAAAATAACTCCTAGAATAATTATTATTTGTATATCTGGTATACTCATATCCACATCCCAAGGACGGTTACCTTGATAATTATAGTTAGGATCTGTAATATAATTATTGTATACAAATTGTTCTATAGTTCTACCTGTAACTTCTAGACTATAATTTGAAATGTGAGATATATCATCTTCAGTTGTATGATGATAAGGCCAAGAGGGATTATCCCAAAAATTTATAATTAAATCTGCTGACGGTATACCTAGATCGAGAAATCCTATGTGGTCATCTATAATTGATCTACTAACTGGATTTGATGGAAACTCATTTATATAACCTAAGGTTCTACCAATTGCAAATAATTCATCCAACAATGAGGATGTGGAGTATTGTTCATTAATAAATTGCAAATTAGTGCCACCTACCATGTCTAATAATATCATAGATTCAATATTTTCATTTGTAGAATCGTAAAAATCATCCAAATCATTAACAAATTGTTCTGATCCTTCAGTCCATTCCCATCCAGGTATCCCATTTCCCCCTTGGTCTTCCGCATCAAAGAACAGAAACCAAATTTCAGAAGACAAATTATCCTTTTTGTCATAGAGCACTCTTGCGAGTTCTATAAGCACAGCAGCTCCACTAGCTCCATCGTTAGCACCGGGAACTGGTTTTGATCTATTTTCTAAGATTGGATCTCTTGTAGCCTTAGCACGAGAATCATAATGTGCCCCCAAAATGATTATTTTATCGTTTTCTTCATTTAGCTTAAATAAAACGTTTTGGCATTCAGTAGTATAAATTGTAAAATTATGAGAGAGATATGTAAAATTACTATCGATTTCTAAAAATTTAGAGATAAAATACTGAGCACTTTCTTTTCTCTCTTCTGTTCCCGGAATTCGAAAACCAATATCTAACTGATCTTGAACATAATTATAGGCGTTATCTCCATTAAATTCTAGTTCAATGTCATAATTTTGTATATTTAGATTATTTGAAGTTAAAAATAGAAAAACTATTGAAAATATTGTTATACAAGCAAAAACAGGGTATTTTTATAAATGAATGAAGAATTATAAAGGCTTTCAACGCCATTCGTTTG
>CAZRBD010000109.1:0-13244 GCA_964598265.1 uncultured archaeon | reverse complement strand
AGAAAATTCCGGAATTGAAAAACACTTTGACAATTTATATCTTTGGTTAAATATATTACCTTAATGTAATTAATGAAAAAAAAAGAGATTATAAATTCCTCAGGATTTGATTTAATATACTCAATCGGTTTTCATTTTCAAAGATATCAGTGAGGGTTAAATAAGAATTACTTTTTTGGATATAACTTCTTCTTCTTATATAGCTTCGATACTCCTTTAACGTAAGTATCGTCAGAGTTGATAGTAATAAAATCGCTGTTATTAGAAGAGGAATAAGAATTGATTCGAGATTTTCCCCACTTCTAAATGTTGGCTCTTTATATAAATCAATAAGATGAACTAAAATGACTACTAATAAGATTAATGAAAAAATTATGAGTAATGATTTCAATATATAGAAGTAATTGGCTTTTCTTCCTGGTTTATTATTTCTCATTTTTATGTGTAGAGTCTTTTTTCTTCAATCTTATGGTTGGAAACATAAAAGATACTGAATATCTATAGTCTACAAATTCTTCTCCATATTTAGCTTTTAACGCAATATCTTCAATCTTGCCTAAGATTATATACGCTAACACTTCACAGATCCAAGTATAGAATATAACTGTATAACCTTTAAGATTAAAGGGATTAAAATCGACAACAGGTGTTGTCTGAAAAACTATTAATGTCATGCCAAAGGTCATAAGAATGAAAGCAAGATATTGAGGGTGTCTCATAAATTTATAGGGTCCAGTTCTAATTAGCTGCTTTCTATGAGTTAATTGAAATATTAACGAGAAAATAAAAAGCCAGAAACCAATGATAATAAAATAAATGCCATGATTTTGATATAAAAAATAATAGTCATTTGGTAGCATTTTTGGGTTTTGAAACAAAAATAGTATGTAAGTTATTAGTGGAACACTCATTACGCCCCTCCATATGGATAGAGTGGGTACATACTGAAAAATGGGGATTAATATTGAAGAAATTCTCGTAGATATTGCTTCTAATTTTCTTTTAATTTTACTTCCTCTAAAATCCATCTAAGATTCCCGCATAACTATTGCGAATTATTCTTTTTCAAGTTTATATAAATTAAAAGTAACCTTCTTTTGTTGCTTTATTCATTAGATATTAAGAGAATCTATTTATAAAGGTTTGAGGTGCAGTTTTCGACTATAAATTTCATTCATTAAATCTTAATTCTCTCTAAAATTTGGTCTAGATTTTTAATCATATAATTTCTTATTTTTGAAAAAAAAGTGGAAAGTTTCATAAATTATTTCTATATTTATTGGTAGCAAAAGGAGATTTAACAAGGTTGAAACAGGAATAATAAAGATTACGCGATGTTCTTCGTGAAGATTGTAAAAAATAACAAAATTTATAACTAGACTAAATACAAGACTAAGAATTATTAAAACTGATTTCAATGTTACCTTTTTTTGCCTAAAAGCTATTTTTGAGATTTTTACGCCTCCTAATAGCAAAAGAAAGCCACTAAAAAAAAACTCGAAATTTGAATACTCTCTTAAAAAAACCAAAAAAATTAAAATTGCTCCTATTATTATATAAGCTCCCGCAAATAAAGCTTCCCAAATATTATAGAGGTTAAATTTTGGTGTTTTATTCTTTTTTCTACCTGACACTACGGTATTTTCCGGGATGATATCATGTAATGAAAAAAAAGTAAAAAGTTGTGTAGCTATAATCAGTATAAAAATCCATAAAAACCAAAATGATGCATTAAGACTTCCTTCTAGTATAAAAAAAAAGATGGAAATAAGAATAAAGTATACTAAGAATGATTTTAATGTGGTTAAATACCAAGACCATAACTCTTTTGATATAAAGATCTTTGGAGTTCCCTGCTGTTTATATTCAGATAATATAATTTTTATGTTTCCTAAATTGGCTAAAAAATCTTTTAAATTTTCTTGAGTCAATTGACTAGATTCTTTAAAATCTAAAACGACTTCTCGTATTTCATTTTCAAGCTTCTTAATAACATCTCGTTTTTCAGCTCTCTTTAGCCAAAAAGGTAACTTTCTTTTTACTTTTTTTAAGTAAGTTTTAATAACTTCGGTATATTCAATATCAATTTCAATTTCACTGCTTTCTATTGATAAGATTTGTTTATTCCGGGCAATATTCGGAGTACTTGAGTCTTCATGATTCTTTAATGTTCCAAGAATGCTATCCTTCTTCTTTATCCGTTTAATTAAACTCAATTCTTTTAAATATTGATCTTGTTTTTCTTTGAGAGTAATAAACAAATACAAATCATAATAGGTATAAAGTATTAAAACAAATAATATGATAGGAAGGATGTAAACAATTTCTTGAGGTACTGGAGAAAAATAAAAGTACATGTTTACTTCAAACCAAGAGAATATCATTCCTTCTACACCCCAAAATACTAAAAATGTGAAACATATATCAGCTATAATCAGTGATCTCTGCCACATTACAGATTTTGTCTTTGTAAATCCCCGAAGTATTTTTATTATAGAAAGTATGAGAAACATTAGGACCAAATCAACCCAAAAAACTATAAATATCGCGATGTATAAGAAAAAGGAAATCTCTAAACAAATAAAAAATATATGAAAACGTGATTTAAATTTCGGCTTCCGTATTTGGGCAATATTAGAATATTTTTTTTGCATTGTAGATTTTCTTAATTCATGAGGCATATATCCTGTCATCGATAAATAGCAAAAAACAATGTCAATGATTATAATTGATGTAAAATACATTCCAATAATAAAATAAACTTTAAAATAAGAAAATAAATAAGACTGAAATTCAAGAGATGTAGTGAAAAACGCATAAAATACAAAAACTAAGATCGATGACCAAAAAAGTATTTTACGATATTTTTTATAGGAGGGATATAATTCTTCGCTAATATATACATGAGGAGTACTTCTGTTTGTGAACTTATTCGCAATATTTTGCGGCTCTCCCATCTGGGAAATAGCAATTTGAACATCTAATTCATTTGGTTCGTTATCACCCGCACTTTCAATAGCTATTTCCCATATATGGTCTTCAATTTCGTCCAGAATATCATTTAACTCGTTTCTCTTTAATCTAATGCCAAGAGGAAGACTTTTTTTGATTTGACATAAATAAGCGTTTATGATTTCTGCTTCTTCGATAATATTTGTCATTTTTTTACAACCTACTTTTATTTTTTATTTCTTAAAATGATCTAAATTCAATCCACAGGCTTTACAATACTCTTCCCCAAGTTCCTCACCCTCGATTCTATTTGAACAGTTTGGACAGATGAGATAACGTTCTTCATTCAGTTTTACCTCAATATCGACAATATGAGAAAGAGAAGAGATTAAATGAATTAAAAATCCCATTAGATGATTATAAATTTTTTTACCATTCTGAGTAATTATGTAATAGCTTCGAAGACGCCCATTATATTCCTTCTTTTTTATACTTAGTAATCCATCTGCTTTTAATTTTCGCAAAATAGGATATAAAGTGCCTTCCTCTATAATTAAGGCATTGTTTGTCTCTTTTTTTAGATCTCGAGCAAGTTTATACCCATAAATCCCCACCTCGCCCTCCTGCTTTACTGCATACAAAGTAATTAATTTAGAAATCCCTCTTAAGATTTCAGACTCCAGATTCTCCACATACTGTCTATATTTCTCTGAATTAATAAGTGCCTTAGGATTGAAATTCTTTACATGTTTTATCAATCTTTATATCATCATATAATTAGAAAATAGTGAAAGATAAATACTATTTATATCTTAATATTATATCATGTATAGTATTGATTCTATTTAAACCTTTCTTATAAAGGAATAAAGTATGCTAAAGCAAATTAAAGTTCAACCCGCAGAAATTCTACCAGGACAGTCTTTTTCACCATTAGAAGGTCTAACAAAATATAAAAATGGAGACCTACTATCAACAATGGTTATTGGAAATGAAGCTATAACTTTTAGAATTAGCAATTCCAATGATCTTAATTCTAAGGCTAAACAACTTGAACTAAAATCTATTCCAAACAAGATTACTTCGTTTAAATGGGAATTCAAATAAAAATTTTTGAATTTTACATTGTTTTACGTCAATTTATAAGGCTAATTAACAATAATGAATCCTAAAGTTCTTCTTTGGTATTTGTGGAAGGTAATTAAACTCCCGATAATAATTGAGAGATATATTATTAAGAGGGAATAAGATGGAATAGCCATAAATCTTAATTGTCTATATCTTTACAGGTATTACAATACCAAGACTTAGAGGGAGATTACATGATATTTTTCTGATAAGCCTAAGAGATTCTTATTTTGTTCAAATAGAACTGCAACTTAAATTAATTAAACATAAAAAAGTAGAGTTTCTTCATTTTATTTCACTCCATGATCTTGCTTTATCCTAAAGTCTTACAAATTGTAATCAGTTTAACCGAATGAATCTTTAACTTCAGAAGGGAGAGTATACACATGACTTCAAGGTTTTTTATTAGGAGATATCAAAGATTCAAAGAAACTTTTTCTTTTAAATAAGACTCAATCGACACGAATATATTGTTGGTATATACCCTCGTCATATGTCTATTCGAGAGTCGTTTAAAGTTAGTCTTAATGTTAGAGAATTCCTTTAATATATATTGTGTCAAAATATTGAAATATAAGATAGCTAATTATTATAAATTCGGATTGATTTTTTAAAATTTAAATAAAAAAGAAAATGTGAAATTCAAAAACGAAAATGAAAAAAAAAGAAAAATTATGTGGTATAGTGTTTCTATTTAGTCTATCACTTTCAGCAATATTAACAAATGTACTCGGACAAACAACTTATACCTGTGAAGTTAAAGTTGGAGATGAATATATTTATAGGATTACAAAATTGGATGCATTTTGGGCGATTGGGGTTGGAGTGCAACTCGGTGAAAAAATGAAATTCAATATTGCAGATATTACGGAGGAAACAGATTATTTCATTATAGAAGCCGACCGTTGGAATTTTATATCTAAAAATGAATCATTTGGAGCTACTATAGATTATTCGGATTATCGTAGGGTTTATAAGGATCCTTCTGATAACCATGCATATGTAAATTTCTTCGTATTTTCCCCCGTAAGTAAATATCTCGCTGAATTTGCAGAAGCGAACCCCGATTATTCAAGCTCTGGAAATGTTTTAACCAGGGAATATTATGGTTCAATATTTGACCCTAATATGGTTGCCTCTAAAATGGAAAATGCAAATAGTACTACTGTGCATTATATATGGATTACAACATTTGACTCTAATGGGGTTGCCTCTAAAATGGAATATGCAAATAGTACTACTGTGCATTATATATGGATTACAACATTTGACTCTAATGGGGTTGCCTCTAAAATGGAATATGCAAATAGTACTAATGTGCGTTATGTTCTGAGTAGGTCGGGTTCATCTTCATCAATTCCAGGATATGATCTTCCAATATTGATAGGATTAACTGTTATTGCAGGCGTAAGTATTATTTATATTGTAAAGAAAAAAATGTTAAAATAAGAAAACTCGGTAGCGATCTCATCAGAGGGTAATAACGGTCTGATTACGGAGGGATTGATGCTGATAATGATGGAATTGGAGATCTTCCATATAATATTCCAGGTACAGCTGTAAGTAAAGATGATTATCCAATTTGGGAAGATGGTCTCAATGATGAATTATGGTTGGGAATTTGGGGGTATATTTTAAGAATTTTAAGAATATCATCCATATCCAATGAAGAGATTATTATTAACTGCAAGATGTTATTTATATCGTGAAAAAGAAGATCTTTGTAAAAATTCAATCGTTTATACGATTTACTAATCTTGATTTTAGAGATTTGAAGTTTATCTGCCGTCTCTTTTAAGGCATTAACTTTTTGTTGAACAATAAGACTGAATATAATCTTTTTTATTTGTGTTATTTAATTATGAATATTGAAGATATAGATATGGATGATAAATGGTTCCGATGGATAGTAGTATAGAATTTTGGAATCATGTATGAAAGTTATGTGATAAATGAGAAAGTTCTTTCTATGAGGATTTTAGAAAAAAATCTTAATAAAATCATAAAAAAACTAGAGAACATCAAAGATGAGCTGTCTGCAAGCATTGGTTATCAAATTCTGACAGTTTTAATACTAAGAACTGGTTCTTTTCTTCCTGAAAAAGTTAGAGAACGTGTTATTAGATACACGACAACAGATTTTGATAAGAAAATGGGCTGGAGTATAGAAATTACAAATTTAAGGAAATATTATTTCAATGATTTAAGGACGAAAATGAATCAGCATAAACCTGGTTGCCCTACATATTTAGCAGATTTAAAGATAGGTTATGATATGCAATTTCAGAGTACAAGTATAGGATTAGAAAGTTTAAAGAGAAAAATAGAGACTGGAGAGATCAACAAATATCTTTATATAAATTTAGATGAGTGTAATCTACATTATTTTCCAAGAGAGTTAATTCAACTAAAAAATATTATTTTACTCAGCTTAGAGCATAATAATATTACTTCTATTCCTACAGAAATTTCTAACTTAGAAAATCTAGAATATTTGTATCTTGGGTTCAATAAAATAAGAGAAATACCTAGATCAATTATTAGCCTAAAAAATTTAAAATCAATAAGCCTTAATAATAATAAGCTGAATTTAAGACCTAATTGGATTAAAAGATCCATTATCTTAAATCTAAAAGACAATCCCTTAAGATTTTATCCCATAAATAATAAAACTAAATAGTAATTGATATATTTGTTTTTTTCCTTTTTTTAATTTACATGTTTTACTTCCAAAGGATTTTCTCTTATTTTCCCATGATCTTTATTGATCCTTTTTTCGTGATTATGATATATTAGAGACGTAGAACTATGAAATTTCTAGAAGAAAAAGAATAGTAGTAAACCCACCGCTAGAAGATGACTAAGGATTTTAGTTTAACGAAGATAAAAGAACTCAGGATCATGAATTTAAATTATCCAATTAAAATTGATCTCGTAGAGATTTTTTTATTGAAAAGGAGGATTAACAATGATTAATTAAGAATGACCTCCATTTAAATAGCAATAACTTTTTATCGAGGGATTTATAAATCCTATACTATGGTTAGGTACTAATTTTTCGTCTATTTTACTCCTCTTTAGTCTAAATTGAATGTTATGCTAGCGTTACACTTTGTCACGTTCGAGTGACAGATAGATTTAAATATGAAGAAGAAGATAAGAAGGTTAAGAAAAAGTTTTGTTAAACATAGGAATCATATATAAGTTGTATGGATACACAATATTAGACTATTTTAGGAAGTATAATCCAAGGAAAATAATCTACTATCCATTTAATTATTGAATCCTTTAACAAAATTTGTATCTTATAATATAAAGAAGAGGTGGTAAAAAAATTTCAGTCAACGGGGATTTTTTAAATAAAAGAGCATTGGTTATGGATAATGGAACGGGAATCTCTAAAAATGGTTTTGCAGGAGAAGATCAACCACGTTCTGTTTTTCCTACCGCAATAGGAAGGCCTAAATATGGCAATATAATGCCTGATGTAAAAGATTATTCACGTGAATGGTACATAGGAGAGGAGGCAATGGAACTTAAAGGTATTATGAATTTGAATTATCCAATTGAACATGGTGTTGTAGAAGATTGGCCAGCAATGGAACGTTTATGGCATTATACATTCTATACAGATCTCAGAGTTGATCCATCAGAGCATCCCGTTCTTTTAACTGAAGCACCCTTGAATCCAAGAAAAAATAGAGAAAAAATGGCGGAGATAATGTTTGAGACATTCAATGTTCCTGCACTATATATTGCAACTCAAGCTGTTTTATCATTATATGCTTCAGGGAGAGTAACTGGTTGTGTTATTGACATTGGTGATGGAGTATCTCATATTGTTCCGATTTTCGAAGGGTTTGCTTTAAGTCATGCAATACAAAGAGTAGACCTTGCTGGAAGGGATGTCACGACATATCTACAAAGGCTATTAAGACAGAATGGTCATTCATTCACAACTTCAGCAGAGAAAGAAATAGTAAGAGATCTAAAGGAAAAACTTTGCTATGTGGCTATTGATCCGGAGAAGGAAATCATCCTATCAAATAAAGTAGCTGGAATGGAAAAGAATTACATGCTACCAGATGGAGAGATTATATCGATTGGAATCGAAAGGTTTTTAGCTCCAGAGAGTCTATTCAATCCTTCTGTATTAGGAAAAGAATTAGCCCCTTTAGATGATGTTATAGTTGGAGCAATTTCAGATTGTGATGTGGATTTACGAAGAGATCTTTATAGTAACATAGTACTTTCTGGAGGTTCTACTATGTTTCCAGGGGTTAAAGAACGCTTAACTCGAGAAATTAAAGAACAAGTTCCAGAGTCTATTGATGTGAGAATTATTGCACCCCCAGAACGCATGTATTCTGTTTGGATAGGTGGTTCAATTCTTAGTTCGTTGAAGAGCTTTCAAAGAATGTGGGTTACTAGGCGAGACTATAAAGAGATGGGTCCAGGGGTAATTCATCGATGCTTTTAACATTTTTCAATATTAAATAATAATAAAGTGATGAGAAAGTGAAAATAAAAGTAATTGATGGAATACCTTGCATGGTTGTAGACGATCGGGTATTCTGGTCAAAGAAAATGCAAAAATATGAGCCCAAAAAATTAGTGATGCCAGGACGTTTCACAGAGTTTCAACAAAATAAGGAAAACAACTATTATAAAAATGTAATGGATGAATTAAAGAAAAAATTTAGAGAGAAATAAAATTATAATTAATTTTTTTTTTTAATTTTAAAAATAGAAATAAATATTTTAAATTGAGGGATGACATCAAAATGGAAAATATTATAAAAGCTCTTAATAAATTAATAAAATCAGAATCCAAAACAATTTCATCAGCAATAATAGAAGGTGAAAAGAATATTGTGTATTCGACCGAAAACTGGGATATAGGTTCTGATCTTGATGAGTTAAATTCAGTTTGGAAAACTAACGAGCTAAAAAATCTGATAATTGGAGGTTTAAAATATGTAATACTACAGAGCACTCCAGAACGATTAGTAGCCTTAACACCAGATAAAAAAGGAGGAATCATCGGATTTAAGGATGAAGAAAGGAAAATAATTTGTAAAGTTGCTCCTGATGGTGTAATAATGCTGAATTTAATGGAAGCCTCTCGGACCTTGGGGAAATTAAGCTCGAAAGAACCATATATGAATTTGCAAACTACGTTAGGGAAAGTAGAAGAACTTAAATGGGCAACTCCCAGAATATTACTCGATGATACAAACAATTTACAAGAGTTGGGATTACTAAAATTTGGATTAAGTATTGAAGAAGCTAAGGTTTATTTATCTTTACTAAAAATGGGAAAAAATGGAGCTAATGTGGGTCAGTTGGATGATGATATTTCAATTAAAAGAACTACTATCTATCGAATTATTGACCGCTTGATAAGTAAAAGTTGGATACTGAAACTACCATTGATGCCAAAAAGTGCTCAAAATTTTATCGCTAGGTCTTTAAATGATATTTTAGATGAGAGAATTCAACAAAAAGAAGAAGAATTAAAGATATTGAAGAGTTTTCGCTATATTATGGGAGAAACCTTAGAGAATGGATGGATTGATGTCTCAGAAATCACCAAGGATCTTCAACACCATAGCGAAGAATCATTTGATTTTAAAACACTCGGGATAATGAGTGAAGAAAAAGATTGTGGCCTTATAATTTTTGAATATAATAAAAAAGTGAAGGAAGAAGTGATTATCCGTGCAGCATTACAATTATCATCTGAGAAAATGAGGGAACCAATACAACCAGATCTTGATAAAAAAGAATTTTCAAATCCTGATCTAGCTGATATTAAAATTGTTGATACAAAGATCCAAGATTATTTAGGTATGACAATGTATTTCAAATTTAAGGAGGGAACAGAAAGAGGAAATAATGTTGGAACTAATTGGATTGTAGCTGCGAGACACGTTGCAGTAATTCTTGACGATAAAATTTATGTTGTGTGGGGATCTGAAGAACAATTTCCAATTTTGCTATCGATTATTTTAAAACTTTAATATGTGTTTAAACTAAATCTAAAAAAACTAAAGAGGAATTCATAATGACAGGACAAATGGCGGATATATTTATGTTAGGTGGTGATTTATTTTCATTAGTTGGTGTGAGAGGTCAAGAATTATGCAAACCTGAGGATTTTACAATAACTCCATTATCAAGTTGCACAGCTTGTTGGCGGGGTTATCAAATGAAGTATCATTTTATTAATAATCAATTATTTCTAGATGAAATGTTAGTGAATGGAGATGATCCTCCAATAATCAATGGTATTAAACCTCAAAATGGGGATCGCTTGTTTAAATATTATTATAAAAATTTGAAGTATAAAACTACTTTCACAGGTAAAATCCTTCTTGCAAAAGATTTCATACAATCAATGTATGTACACATGGGTTTTCAAAGACCAATGGCGTTTAAAACTATCATTGAAATTAGAATGAAGGATGGGAAAATCATCTCAGAAAAGGATTTGTCAAAGGAAATGGAGGAGAAAAGAATTCAAAATGCCATTGAGGGAGCGTCCCCCCGATCTGACTCTAAAAGTGATATTAAGAATTGAGTAGAGGAACCTTTTTCCTTAGATTATGATTTTTAACAAACTCATTAAATTTTTTTTATTTTAAATTAGTGTATTGATAATAAACATAATCGTTTATATCTCATTCCTAATATTTCTATAAAAATCTAAGATAATTTGATTCCGTTCCTCAGCTAACTTCTTAGAAATAGGTAAATTCATTTGATCTTTTAATTTCAAAATCTTCCTTTCCAAATGATTAATGACTTTCTCAAGACCAGCTCCTTTTTTGATAGCAAATCCGATGGTTCTAAATAATCCTATGGCTCCAAGAGCATCTAATTTGTCTGCATCAGATAAAATTTTAGCTTCTAGAGTGTTTGGAAGGGCAATATTTGAAAAAGAGTGTGATCTTATAGAGTGAATTATATTATCAATTTCCTCTTGAGAAAGTTTAAAATCTCTTGATGTTAAAAAGTTTAAAGCCATTCCAGCTGAAATTTCAGCATGATTTTTTCCCATATTACCCTTATTCTCATGTTTTCTACCAATATCGTGAAGCAATGCAGAGATTTCAAGTATGATGAGATTAGCATTTAATTTTTTTCCTATGTTAAGACAGGAATTTAAAACGCGTTTCACATGAGAAAAACCATGGATAACGTCTTCCCCCATTTTATCTTTAGAGAATTGCGTGATAGTTAAACACATTTCTTGTTCAATCATATACTTTAACCTAATAATTCAATTTTATTCCAATCTTTAAAACGAATAAAACCATTTTTTTTTGAAACAACCTGCTTTGTTTGTTTGTTAAACTCCACTGAGAGAAAATGAGATGACATCCTGGAATAACTTTCGGCTAGAATAAGTATTACATTGATGAATTTTTCATTTTCTTTAAAGAAAGGGAAAATTGCAGTCCATTTATGAAAAAACCTATAATCTTTACTCACCTCTATCGCTTTTTCAAAAAAGAACATTTCATTAGAATCTTTAGAAATTTGTTTTGATAAAAGTTCTTTTTTTTTTTTAGAAAAAATAGAGCGTTTAAACAATTGAAAGGTAATGTAATTGTTATATACTTTTTTCTCAAGAAGCAAATAAAATACTGGAATAAAACCGGGTATATATTGAGAACCTTTAGGTGATTTTATCTGAACAAGCGTTCGTAAAAAAATACGGAATCCGAATAAACTTAGATAGATATATAAATAAAAGGAAGCGAGATTTATTAGAAAGGAGTAGCTAGGATTAATATAATAAGAAAGGAGTAAAGTTACGAGATTAATTCCGGAAAATAGCCCTAAAATTGGGTTTATGGCTCTATCTGCAAGAATTCTAAATTCCTTTTTAGAGAAAGGGTAAAAAATTGGAACTTTTGAAGCAGCAAAGAAATCTAATGAGATGTGAATACTGTAGCCAATGAATCCTGCAACCCAAATTTCAAAAAATGCGACTGATCCTATAAGGGATATGATTAAGCTTATTAGTCCAGTTAATAATAATCCAACAATATACGAATGTGAACCTGCTTTGTGAGATAAAAAATACATCTTCCGAATCTTCTGTAAAGGCTCAAGAAATACGTCAAGATCTGGAAAAACAGACATCACCCAGAGAAAAATAATAGCTACCGGGCTTATTTTTCCTAGTAACGGAAAGCAAGCTAATGTCCCCATTAATAAGTGTGTGAAATTATCCATTATTTATCAATAATATATAATTAAATTCTAAAATGTTTTTTCAAAAAATAAAATGATATCTTATTTATCCTCGGCGAAAATCTCTCGTCTATATAATAATTGAAAGACTTTATTGGGCTAATCTTATAAATCACTTAAATTCCTAAATAAACTTTTCTTATTCGAGGTTCTCTTTCTAGTTCTTCTTTTGTTCCTCTCATTTCTATTTTTCCCTCTTCAAGAACATGAATAATCTCTGCAACATTCATTGCTAAAGCGATATCTTGTTCAACTATTAAAGTTGTTTTGCCTTCCCGCTTTATTTTTGCAATTGCGCTAAAAATACTCTTCTTTACTTTTGGCGCTAAACCTACTGAAGGCTCATCTAACAACAATAATTTTGGATTTGACATTAAAGCTCGTGCTATTGCAAGCATTTGCTGTTCACCTCCACTTAATGTTGCTGCTCGCTGTTTTCTTCTTTCTTTTAATCGAGGAAAAATTTCATAAATGAAATCTTTTAACAACTTGTAAGTTTTTCTATTTTTTAATAAATATGCTCCCATCTTGATATTATCTTCAACATTTAAATCATAAAATAATCTACGACGTGATGGACATTGAGAAATTCCTTTTCTAGCTATTTTATGGGCCTTTAGGCCATCTATTCTTTCACCTAAGAATTTTATTCTACCTCTATCAGGTTTTTCTAAACCAAATATTAATTTTATGTGTGTGGATATTTTTGAAGCAGCATACAAAGAAAAATATGATGCTATAGTTTGCTTTGAATTCTTAGAGCACATTGTTCAAGCATCTGAAGCTATTAGGCTTTATAGTAAAATGACTAATGTTTTAATTTCTTCAGTACCAAATGAAAAGGTGCGACCACACTTACGCCCTCCAGTTAATGAATTTCATGTTCGTCATTATACTCC
>CAZRBD010000108.1:5753-13278 GCA_964598265.1 uncultured archaeon | reverse complement strand
TTAAAGGATTTATTTGGAAATGTCTCGGATTCATTAATATTTTATGTCTGTAAAATAATGCCACACGATTATGTGGTATGGTTAAGTGAACGAGGATTTGTAATCGATCCAAATTTTTTAAAAAACTGGCCGGATTATTTCTCCATTTATGGTTTAAGTGTTAGGAATTTAGGAAGAGTGGAAGATTTTATAAAAAAGGTTGAGAATAAGCAAAATTCAGACAGTTTAAATAAAGGCTTCCTAACTTTAGAATTTAATCCACGCTACATTATTAGTTTTAATGAAAATCAAATTTTACATGAATATCATGAAATTCATCTTGTTTACCCACAGAATATCCTAAAAAATAAAGAAAATATCCTGAACAAAGATGATTATAATTTCTATAGTTTATCAATGGTTATATTCGGGGGATTAGGTCCGGAGGGTTTTGGGTTCACATATTCTACTCCTAAAGGTGAGGTTATTGAAATCTGTTCTAATCAAAAGGAAACTGAAGCCATCATAATACAATTCAAACAGTACCTAAAGAAAAAATTTTTAGATAAACTCGAAAAAGAAATGGACAGTTTAGAGATAGATTTCGACATTAGAAGAAAAGTTATCAACTTCTTATCAGAAGTGATCAATCCCGAGGATTTAATTAGTTATTATAATAAGGATTCGATTTTAAGAAAAATAAGAAACTTCTTGTTTCAATTCGATGAATTTCAGGAGATTGACCAAGCCCAAGTAGAAGAAATACTACTAAATATTTCTCTTGCAATTTCAATAATTCTTAAAAGTGTTAAACTTAAAGATCAGTTTATGACCCGGATGGATCTAGTAGCTAGCGGCAAATTGAAATCTGAAGATTTAGCAAAACTTACAAGTTTGAGAGGAAAATCCCATTATGACGTATTACGGGAGAGAATTTTCCTCCAAAACAAGCCAAAATGGTTTTTCAAAGACTATCCTGAAGAAATAAAAGAATTAAAAAAGGAATATCTTAAAGTAGCTAAAAGAGAACTGAGACGTTAAATTTTGATCAAAAACACCACTCTTTTATTAATAATTTGAATTAGAGTATTATATAAGATAACATTATTGTCATGCTCTCATTAGTCAAATCATTGTTATAGAAAAATTTTTAATCTCAGAAAATTAAGATACTCATAGTGGGAGAGGAGGGATTTGAACTTCCAGAAGACTCTCGACACGAGTAATCTTTCCCCGGCCACTTGGCCCCCAGCCAAGTATCATACCAGTCTAGACTACCCTCCCTTTATTAACCGGGCTATTAATCTCAAACATCTTTTCAAATGGCTCTCATATTAAAAAGATAATTTAAAAATTAAATAACCTGTCTTATTTATTAGCTAGTATAGATAAGAAAAATTAATTATCTAAAAAAGTTTTGTCGTTAATGATCTCGTTTTTTCTTTTTTATTAGAATTAGATGGGAACTTTCTTTTTAGTTCTGTTTAGAAGATTATCTATTGTATTCCCATCATATTCCTAAACCAATAATTTTTAAATTGTTTAAAGAGTTTTAATCCTTATAATTTCTTTTAAAATTTTATTTTGCTCCTAAATTCATGAGGTCAAGAAAACCTTTTTTAATATTTTGGACACAATATTTTGATGCAAAAAAAAGTCGGAGTCAAGGTCGACGCCTTCCTAAAAAATTTGCCATTGAAAAAATATCTCCCACAGATATTACAAAAGCAGCACAAAGATTGGGCTATAGTATTGAAATTGAGCAGAATTTTCGATATCCTCGTTCTTGGTGGGAAAATCCTGGAAGAGTTCTAATAAATACTAAAGGGAAAAAGAAATCTAAAGTTATATTAGAAATCGCTAAAGAAATTCGAAAGGTACAATAAAAAACTCAACTTTTTATCATGCATGAATTCGCATTTGCTATGAATATTTTTAAAGTCGCTGAAGCAACGGCGATAAAATATAAAGCGAAAAGAATTTCCGAAGTTTTACTTGAAATAGGTGAATTAACTCTTATTATTCCTGAAATGCTTCAAAGATCCTTTGAAATGGCTACTAAAGGTTCAATAGCAGAAGGCGCGAAATTAATTATCCAAATTATTCCCGGTAAAATAAAATGTCGAGAGTGTGAAAAAATATCTAGAGTTTCTATAACTGAGGAAGCCCAATTAACTGGACTTCAGCTATTCCAATGTTCACATTGTTTAAGTAAAAACACGGAAATCATTGAAGGAAAAAAAGCAAATGTAAAGAATATTAAAATTCAGGAATAATCAAATGGACTTCGTTGATTTATGGAGAACAAGAATAATTTTCAAACAATTTGGGAAGGCTCATTATCACTATATAGATTATCAAGTTGTAATGATTTTATAAATTGAAATACCTAATTTTTATGAAATTAAGATGCCATTGAGAACGCCATGTTGTCCGGGTCTACTACTAATTCTTGCGTTGCCTAATTCCGTTCCTACAATAGCCCCTTTTGTCAATATATGTCTTCGGTTCAAGTCTTTTGATGCTTGATTGCTTTCAAATCGTATTATTTTAACTTTTTTTGTTTTATTATTACTGGGATCTGTTACATTGATGAACGGAGTTGAGAAAAGCTTAAGCTTTATATTACCACCCCAGACACGTTGTTTCTTTACTTTATAAGTTTTTATGACTGTATTAACCCTCGGACGCTCCAATTCGCGTTTTCGTTTCTTTCTGAAGTGCCTATACTTTTTTCCGGTGTATTTACGTTTTGAACGCTTTTGACTACGAGCCATTATAAATAGAATTAGTAAATTATATCATTAAAATTTTATGTAAATTATCTACATAAAAAAAATTAAAAAATTCAACTTATATTCAAATTTTAATAGACAGATTCAAAAATTTCTCTGAATTTTAATCTATTAAAGAAAAATAAATATAGAATAAATTTTTATCTAGTGTATATCATTATCTTAGTCATATATCAAAATAGATTAACATTAAAAGCAAATGATAGAAAATAACATTAATCCTAATCAATTGGATCAAGAACAATTTGAAAAAATGGTTAAATCTGGTACGACTACCGTAGGAATAATAGTAAATGATGGAGTCGTAATTGGCACAGAATCACAAGCAACAGCAGGATATACTGTGGCATCTAAACAAGCTCAAAAATTATTTGACATAAATCAATTTACCGCAGCTACAATTGCTGGTGGAGTAGCAGACGCACAATATGTAATAAATCAGTTACGTGCGTTATCTCGATTGAGAGAAGTTAAAAAAGGTAAAGTACCTGAGCCAAAATACGTGACTTCTGTTTGCCGAAATATACTATTCAGTGGCAGAAGTTTTTTCCAAGTAATGATGATAATAGGAGGATTCTCACTGACAGAAAACTCAGGTAAGCTTTATGGAATTGATCTCCTTGGCACACTTTATGAAGAGGATAAATTTATTTCTTTTGGTTCAGGCTCACCATTCGTGTTAGGTATTTTAGAGGCAGAATGGACGCCTGAGTTAACTAAAACAAAAGGTATTGATCTCGTAAAAACAGCAATTACTAGTGCTAAAACGAGAGATGCTGGCTCAGGATATGAATTACAACTCTGTACTATTGACAAAACAGGTTTTAAAAAGCTCTCTTAAGACAACTTTTAGTTCTTAAGTCTAATCTTTTACTTTTATAGAAATCTGTATGAGTTTTTCATTTAGGTAAATGAATCCATTTAAATCCTTATTATCAGAATCCATGATGGTCCATATTTGGTTTTTAAAACCTATTCTTACATTGTAAACGGAATTATACACTTTATCATGAGATTCATTTAAGAATTTCATATAATTGTTATCAAAACCACTTGGATGAGCCCCAGATGGATGAGAATGAAAAATACTTAATACACGGAGATTATATTTTAAAATCGCTTGTTCAACTATCTCAAATAGTTTTATGGTATTATCCATCAAAAAAGATACAGGAGATTTTTCACTTGATTCAATGCATTCAAATTTCTCCCCGTAATAATGATATTGAAAACCTTTATCAAATCCCAATGGAATTTCCTTAGGTTGAGGTCCAAGGATTAAACCAAATGCTTCATTAGGGTTAGAATTGTCTACGCATCTTGAGATTGTTTCAAGAACCTTCGAATCAATGAAAAGGATAATGTCTTTTTGAAATTTCAATATTAATATCTCCCGAATTTTATAATAATGTTAAAGCAGCATTTAATGTAGCTAATCTCGCTTTTTGAGAACTTTCTCCAGAACCGATGACAATGATATCATCTATTTCTAATCTCAGATCTTCTTCCCTCAACTGGGAGTTAAAATACCCTTGAATATTTGAATCAGGCTCCATCAAATCCCCTTCGCTTTTTGTAGAAGATTGTGAGGGAAATACTAGATTTTTGCCATTAAATACCAAACACGTTGCTCCAGAACCATTTATCTTAATTGCAGCATCTCGTTGGGCAACTCCATCTGTTATCTTTGTATTAACTTTTTTTACTAGACAGAAATAAGTACTATCTTTTTCGGGTTTTATAATGATATCCTTGAGCATTGATAATTCTCCTTTCTTAATAATCGGTATATAAGTTTTAATTTCACGCAAGTATTCTGAACCCAATTCAGTTAAAATATGCCCTTTTCGTTTTCCATTCTCAATAATAGATATGAACTCTATTTGTTTTCTTAATCTTCTAAGTAGAGTTTTTGCACTTCCTTCTCCAAGCAATAACTCCTTTCCTAAGCTATATCTGCCTATTCCTTTTAAATTTTCTCCAAAGATAAATAAAGCTAAAATAGCATGAACTTTCATATATGTTGGTTTAATTGTAGAGCTTTGGAACAAATCGTCTAATTCTTTGAACATTATTGCAATCAAATATATGAAATTACTATAACTTAAAAAAAATTATAAATAAAAGTAATTATTAGAATAATAAGTTCTGAAAATTCAATTCTGAGATCCAAATATTCATATAACGTTTAACTAATATGACTAAAAAAGTTAAAAGAGTAAAACCAGAAAGTACACACGAACTAGTCATTTTTGAGACAAAAAAGGAGAAAGAAAGCAAGATTTTTGATAAATACTCATTTGAAACTGTTGATCAAGAAGATAAGATAATTCTTAAAAACCAATTTATTCCCTTTGCTGCCCACTACATGTATTCCATATATCTTGAAAATAATAGTTTAGCACCTATTACAGATCTTAAAATAAAAGTAAATTATCCCGACTTCTTAACACTTACGAGAAGTAAATCAATAATCCATCTCCCTGATTCTGTAGCTGAAGAGAATGTGAAGCTAATAACTCTTGAATTTGATGAATTAAATGAAAATAGCAAAAAACAAATTCAACTACATTTTACGCCAACTCAGTTAAACGTAGACGGTGAAGTCAGAACTGTAGTCTCATTTGTTAATAATAAAGATTTTGTCAGAGTTCTTACATCTCAACCAGCTATAATTTACATTGATAACATAACGATTGAGCCAAAAATAATACCATCGAGCTTTATTGGACAATTTAATAAAAAAGAAGGTATAAAGAAGGTGATCAAGAGCCTAGGTATAGGTACAAATAAAAAAGTAAAAGCAAACATATACTTCGATATCTTAGAACAGATTTTATTATTAAGAAATTTACAATTAATTACGAAAGATCCATTTAAGAAGATTCTTTGGTTTTTTGGAGATGAATTGGAAAGTAAGGAAGATATTCTGGTGATCGGACAGATAGTGTCAAAAAAAGTAGAAATAATTGGTATTTCTCGCAACCAACACCTCCTAATTTCTTTATTGACAATGCTTTCAAATGATTTTATAGATAGGATATTATTTGATGGGATTGTGAATAACAGAAAGGAGATTTATGATTTAGAGTGTAAATACTGCGGAGCTGTACTACCCAGTTTCTCGAAAAGGGGGAAATCTATAGAATGTAAAAATTGTAAATATGAACAAGTTATTTGGTAATTTGGTACATTTTTCGAACTATAAATTTAATTAAACCGAATCTTTCTAAATTCATAAGAAGTAACTCTTCAATATAAATGTACACTACTACATTTAGCACTTGATTTATGAGAGTAGAACTTTATATTCTTAAAAGATTTTTTTCATTTTGGAATCCTAAGTGTAATATTTTAAAATTAAATCCTAGCATTCATAATCACAGTAATCTGCACATTTTGTACAATTCATCTTAATTTCTTACTTTATATTAATTATTTAAAATTGTAAAGTAAAAGAAATAACCCTTTAATACAAATAAACAATAGTCTCTATAGGACACGATGTCTAATAGTAGAAACCTCATTCTTCTAATTGATTGAAATTTATAGAAGATTAACCCCCTTTTTTTTGAAAAACTTTTTTTTTTTCATAATATTATTTATCTCGAATGCAAGAAGTTTATCCTGGAATATTTTTAATTAGGGAAAAAGGGAGTTTTATTGGTGTCGTAAAACCCCCCGAAAACGTATATGTTATAGCAGGTAATGACGGAATCATATATGATGCGGGCTATGGAACTAAAAAAGCTTTAAAGTATTTCTTAAAAGAAATAAAGGAAATAGAAGCTTATTATAGAGAACAGAATAAAAAGTTTAAAATCACACGTATTTTAGTGTCACATGGACATCCAGATCATATTAGTGGCTTAACAAAATTGAGAGAAGCCTTAGAGTTAAAAGTTATTTTAACAAAAAAAACTGCCAATATCATAAAAGATAGGAGTAGTTTTAACAAAAGTTATGAAACTGATGATTACGATGATTATTTAAGAATTAGGAGAAAAGTTGTACGTATACTAAGGAATTTCTTTCGAAATTTTGGTTCAAGACTATTTTATAAAAGGATTTATGGGGTTTCTTATTTGAATGATCCTGGTGAGATTATTGAGGAAAAATCCGATATTTCGATTAACGATGAAATTTGGTCGATTTTTCCTTCACCAGGGCATAGTTCTGATCATATTTCCCTTTATAATGAAGAAAAAGGAGTGTTATTTTCAGGAGACAATGTATTGAAGTCCTTAACCACTTGGCTAGGACCACCTGAATCAGACATAAGTGAATATATAAAAACTCTAAAAAATTTACAAAATCTTCCAAATCTTAATCTATTACTTCCTGGGCACGGAAGACCTATTGAGGAACCAAAGGAACGTCTCAGTGAGATCCTAAAACATAGAAAAGTGCGTGAACAACAAGTATTAAACTTAATATTTCAAAATTCTGAGAAAGGAATTTCACCAGAAAGTATCATCAATGTTTTGTATCCAAAAGGTGGCAAGTTCATGCATCAAGTTGCGCGTGGTTGGGTTGTTTTAACAATTAAAATGCTTGAAGAGCAAGGGCTCATAACTCGTATTGAAAAAAAAAAAGAGATAACATTCTTTCCTTCACAAATAAATAAAAAAAAAAAAAAGATGTGAATTTGTTAAAAATAGCATTTATTGGTGCGGGCAGCATTGTCTTCGCTTAGAAGGGATGTAGAGATTATACTTGAAGATTTAGACCCTGGAATTCTAGATCTAATG
>CAZRBD010000108.1:0-5743 GCA_964598265.1 uncultured archaeon | reverse complement strand
TAGATTAATGCTTATTCATAAAGAAAAATATCCTGACTTGTTAGAGGGGGTATCATTTGAGAAAACGACAGATCTTAAAACCGCTATAACAGATGCTAAATATATCATTTGCGCGATTCATGTAGGGGGTTTAGATGCTTTTAAATTAGATATAGAAATTCCTTTTAAGTACGGTGTTACTCAATGTGCAGGCGATTCATCAGGTCCTGGAGGAGTATTTCGGTTTTTACGTCAATCTACAGTATTAAAGCAAATAATAGAATTAATTGGAGAAGTTGGATTCAATTCTAACGGTGACACAGATAAGCCAATACTATTTAACTATGCTAATCCAATGGTTATGAATACATGGTATTGTAATTTATTAACCCCAGATTCAACTGTGGGGCTTTGTCATGGAATTCAAGATACCACTCGAATGATACGAGGATGGATTAATGTAGAAAAAGAAAACTTTAGTTTTATATGTGCCGGTATTAATCATATGGCATGGTTTCTTGAATTATGGTATAAGAATCCAGAAAAATCTTCCAATAAATGGATTAATGTATATCCACTTTTACATGATTTATATTCAAAAAATCCTGAGTTCATCCATGGTGAAAAACTTCGATGGGATATGATGGAAGCAACAGGTTATTTCATGACAGAATCTTCAGGTCATCTTAGCGAATATCTCCCATATTACAGAAAAAGAACAGATCTTTTAGAGCAATATAAGGGGGGAGGACATTGGTTTAATAGTCTAACTCATGGTAAGACGTATGAAATAGACTCAGTGGTGGCTAAAAATATCGAATCTAAAATAAAGAGAATTCTGAAGAGTAACAAATTAAAATTAAAAAAACGACCAACAGACGAGTATGTTTCACATATAATAAATGCAATGGAAACAAATATTCCTTTCAGATTTAATGGTAATGTAATGAATAAGGAAAGTGGTTTAATAACAAATTTACCAAAAGAGTGTTGTGTAGAGGTGCCTATTTTCGCTGATTATCAAGGATTACACCCCCACGGAGGAATTAGACTACCTACTGTTTGTCAGGCACTGAATATATCTAATATTGTAGTCCAAAAAGCTGCTGTAGACGGAGTTGTTGAATTAGATCGAGAACAAATATATCATGCGATATTACTTGATCCTAATACTGCAAGTGTCTGTTCTCCAAGAGAAGTCCGTAATATGGTCGATGAGATGTTTGAAGTAGAGAATAAATGGCTTCCTAAGTTTGAATGAAATATCTAATGTTAACAAACCTTTTTCTTTAAGATGTTTAACATTATAAAAATAAGTAAATAAAGTTGCAACAACCAAATTAGAAAATATACCGCTTGAAAATTCAATACCGCTTATCATACGTCACCGAGTAATGCTAATTTAGTTTTCTTAGGACAATTTTCTCCCAAGCATCATTTCCTCATCAGTACTTTGAACCATATAATATCCCATTTTTAATTTAAGAATAGTACTTTTATTTCTAAATTAATAACAAGTTTCTTTTAGTTTTTACTCGATTTTGTATTATTAAAATCTTGCAGCCATATAATTATTAAAAGTTTAAAATCTCAAATTAAAAGTAAGATGCAAAAAGAGTTACAACGCTATTTTAATGGTCCATACTTGAAAAAAAATCAAGTAATCTTTAGAGATTATCAAAACAACATTACTAACAATTGTAAAAATAAAAATTCACTCGTTGTTTTACCAACAGGACTAGGAAAAACTATAATTGGTATTTTACTTTTGGCAAATTGTTTGAAAAAATATTCTCAAGCAAAAATTATAATTCTTGCCCCCACAAGGCCATTAGTTATACAACATAAATCGTCTTGTGAAAAATTTCTTGATATTGATTTAGAAGAAATTACATTATTCACTGGAAAAGTCCCTCCAGAAAGAAGAATACTGCTTTTTAATAGCTCGAGAATAATTATTTCCACACCTCAAGTAATAAAAAATGATATATTAAGAGGACGTTATAATTTATCAGAAGTTTCCCTTATAATATTTGATGAAGCTCATAAAACTAAAGGAAATTATGCCTATAATTTTATTTCAAGCGAATATATAAACACTTGTACCGATCCGGTAATTTTAGGATTAACGGCATCTCCTGGGAAAGACGAAGAACACATCCAAGAAATATGTAATAACTTATCAATTGAGAATATTATCTTTAAGAATTATCAAGATAAAGATGTAAGAGAATATGTTTATGATGTTGATACTATTATTAATCTAGTAGATTTACCTGTTAAGTTAGTGGAATTAAGTACCATCTGGTACAACTTATTTGAAGTTTTTTTGAGATTTTTTCTTAAAAATAAATTGATCCCCCCGAATAAAAAATATTATTCAAAATTAGACTTTTTAGGACTCTCTCGAGATTTAACATTATCATTATACTATGAAAATGGAGAACTATCTGAAGAAGATTATTTTGAATCTCTTTATTATAAATCACCACGAATTATTGATATTGTCAAAGATAAACATATTGAGATAACATCTGTTTTTTCTTATTGTGCAAGTTGCATATCCATCCTTCATGCTAAAGATTTAATTGAAACTCAAGGTATAAGTCTTTTTAAATCGTTTTTAGATAAAATCCAATATAAAGCTAGTAAAGAAGTCTTATCTGCTAAAAGAATTGTTAATTCTGACCATTATAAACATATTTATTCTGCTCTTGAAAAATTAGATCAGCCAGAGTTAATACATCCTAAAATTAGTAGATTGAAATCTATCATTAAAGAAGAGGTTGAAGAATTTAATAATAAAAAAATTCTTATCTTTACCCAATATCGAGAAATGGCTGAATTACTAAAAAGTATTCTAAAAATTGAATTTAAGAATGAACTTAAAATTGAGAAATTTATTGGTCAAACGAGTAAATTAGATGACAAAGGATTCCCTCAGCATTTACAAATAGAGATCTTACAGAAATTCAGAGAAAATGAAGTTGATGTATTGGTAGCCACAAGTGTTGCCGAGGAAGGATTAGATATACCTAACGTAGATGCAATAATCTTTTACGAACCCGTTCCTTCAGAGATTAGGTTAATTCAAAGGAGAGGAAGAACTGGTAGAAATGCTCCGGGGAGATGTTACATTCTTGTAGCAGAAGACACAGTTGATATACCTTATTATCATGTAGCTCGGAGAAAAGAAAATTCTATGAATTCCGTTTTAACTAATCCTAAACAATTGAAAGTAATAGACACATTAGATCGTAAAAAAATTAATTTTAAACTACCTAATTTTAATCGTTCTAAACACGAGTTAATTAAAAATTTCCGGGAAAGAAAAGAAGTGGAAGAACTCATCTTAGCAAATCGTACAATAGAGGATATTCTCACTAAATTAGATAATTTTTGTAATAGTGAGCAATATAAAACCTTCAAGAATTGGGGGGTCACTTTTTATTCTGAATTGATGACATTAGATGAAAATATATTAAGAACAAAAATTTTGAAACAAAAACCAACAAAAATGAAAGTTAATAAACGAAATAAACCCTATTTGAATAAAAATGTAAAAACTTTAATCAATATTGTTAAGTTTTATTGTGAGGATGGAAAATTGGATTATAAAAAATTTCAAGAGCTCGCTAAGGAGGAAGATATTGTAGATCGAAAATTTCACATCCATTTTAATCGAGCTTGTTTCTTAGGATATCTAAAAAAACAGGATGATTATGTTCATTTTGTTATGGATTTTGATTAATCCCAAACTTAGATAAATAAAAACATAAGGAAACTATATAGTCTAAGTCTAAACTCACTTCATCATGAGATTTCTTCTTTTTTATGCTTTTTTAGAAAGAAATAACCCACTACAAAAACTACAATAAGTATCGGTATTATAACCACAGCGGGATTCCCTCCACTTAAGAGAAATAAATAATAAGATATAGTTAAAACTGAAGCGAAAAAAGCAATTACACTTGCATATTGACTTGTGAAGTTTTTTAGGTGATTAAGAGCCATTACAACCCTAAAGTTCGTATTTTTAATGACCTTTAACTCAGATTCATCTAATTCATCTAAAATTTCTGGATTTTCATAATATATCCCAAAACGAGGATCATACTTACCACTTAATTGATCAGTACTAATTAAAAATAGTAAATGATTTTGAATATTGTTTTTCTTAATTTTTAATTCATTATTTAGAAATCCTATAGTTAAATATTCATTTGCCACTGCTTTGATTGTCATATCAATATAAGATTTTAGAATTAAGCGTTCAAGAGCTTTTATTTTTTCTCTTAAAATTTCCGAATACTCACTGATGAATTTTTTAAAATCTTCAAGTATAAACTTAGACATTTGATCGAAATTCCGAGTTTGTCTTTTGAAAACTCGTACTAAGTTATTGAGATCCTTATTTATATTTTTAATTTCTCTCTCAATTTCTTTGGCTCTTTTTTGAACTATTATTATACCTCTCTTAAATTCCTTAATGTCTATGTTATCCTCTACTTTTCTTTCTAAATTTCCTAGAAGTTGACTTAGTTGAATTTTATTGTTATTTATTAAACTTAATAATTGTTCCCGGAAAGAATTATTCTTTAAAACAGTAATCTGATCATTAATCTTTTTAATTTTAATATTAAATTCATTCTGAAAGTTATTTTTTTGCTTAACAAATAGTTCCCTCATTTCAGGAACCATTTTATTAGAATCCTTTGTTTTTCTGGATAATAATCGTATTTCTTCCTCAATTCTATCCTGGGATTGTTTTAAATTCTCGTTGAAATATCTTTCCTTAATTTCAAAATTTTGCTGAATTTTTAAGTAGTTCATAATTTTCTCAATTTCTGTGTGAATTCTTGCATAATATTCCTTTAACTCAATTTTAAGGGAATTAAATTGCTGATTAATGAAATTTTGTACGTTATTAAAGAGATTTAGATTAATTTTTATATTTTCAATTGCAACTTTATTATTTACTAAAATTACATCCAAATTACTTTTAGTTTCAATATTTTCATATCTTTCTTGGTTTATTTGAAGTTCTTTCACTTTTTCTGAGAATTTTATATATATGCTTACTTCAAATTTATTTAAATCTTTAATTCTGTTTTGAAGCTCATACATATTTATGTTTAAAGTGCGATTTCTAATACTCGAGTCATAAAGAGCTAAAATTTTTCCTATTTTTTCTCGATTCTCTTTTAAAAGATGATTTTCAAGATAATTATTAAGTTCTTTATTTCTAAAATAATCTTCAGTATAAATTAATACAGACTTGTTCTCTTCATTAAACTCTGCGTTAATCTTCGAAATATCTATCATACCTTTAATTTTTTTAATAAGAATTTTACACGATAGTTTTAATTCGTCTCTCAAATCGATTAATTTAATATTATTTGTTTTCTTTGTAAGAGTCATTACACTCAATCTATTTGAAATAATATTGTTTATGAATTCATCTTTTAAACTTACTAATTCATTAGTGAAAAAATCGCTGAATTTTTCCCACTGAATTATTTTTAATTTCGATTTTTCTCTAAAATTTTCAATCTCTCTTGAACATTCCTCCAATTTTTTCGAGTAAAGTTTTTCTGATTTATTAAATAAAGAGTGAAGTTTATCGAATGCTGTATCCACATTTTCCACTTTTAAATTTTCTAAGTGAACCAGCTTATTTTTTAATGAAGACAACTCATTTCTCAAGGTACGAATCTCATCTGATATAAAAGTATCAAAATCTTCAATTTTCGCCCTATTTTGT
>CAZRBD010000107.1:11088-13425 GCA_964598265.1 uncultured archaeon | reverse complement strand
AACATAGTTAAACTTCCCATAATTGAACTTCCAAAGAGACTTGCAAATATCCATCCTGTTAAGATGCCTAAAACTGAACCAATTAAACCAATAAGCGTCGCTTCAATTAAAAAAATAGATAACAAGGAAGTCTCTTTCATTCCTAAAGCCTTCATAATACCAATTTCACGTTTTCTTTGCATTAATGAAACAGTCATAATATTCATGATGCCTATCCCTGCAACTATTAATGAGATCGCTGCAACACCAGTTAAAAACAAATTGATTGTATCAAAAGTGGAAGTTAACGCCGCCAAAATTTGATCTGGACTCATAACATTTAGTTGGTTTGGAAATAATGTATTAATCTCTGCAATAACCTGACTTATGACGGTATCGGAATCATCATCTATCTTTATGATAAACCGATTTACTTCTACAGAATCAAATATATCTATAGCTGTATTGAGTTGAATATAAATTCCATCATCGGAGGGTGAGTTAAAAGTTGCGGAACCACCTCCTATATTATACAGAATAGCAGAAATATTTGATTTATATTGTTCAACTGGACTAAGTGCTGAATTTCTCCAAGTTATTGTAATATTATCTCCTACATTAAAAAGCGTGGTGCCATTATCCCATGGATTATTATAATTAGATCCAATAACAAATTCAGTACTATTCTCATCAGTGGGAATAATACCAAATTCTTCTGAAAATGTGGAAAAAATCGCAGCGTATTTCTCAAAATTTAAACCATAAATAGTATGAGATCCATCAAGGCCTTCAATAGAAGTTTGTTTTTGTATTACGGGCATTACTACTTCGACATGTTCAATACTCTCAAAATCAACGGTATTATTTACATATAGATCAATACTCTCGATAGCTTGATCGCGTCTCATAAATCCTTGTAATGTCATGACAATTATGGTATCTGTGGAAAAGTTTTCTTGAAATTGCTCATCTATATTAGCTCTAAAACCTTCACTCATCGATAAAATAGAAATAATTGCAGCAATGCCGATTAATACCCCTAAAGCAGTGAGAGTTGTTTGCTTTTTCCTAGAAGTGAGAGTCTTTCCCGCAAACCTTAAAATATCCGAAAATCTCATTTTATTTTTTCTCCTTTAATTGTTTTTTTTGAATAGACCTTTTTGAGGGAATTAGTCTTTCGTATTCTTCGATTGAAAATTGATCGGATATCTTTCCATCAATTATGGGTAAAATACGGTTGGTTGTTTTTGCGATAAAAGGATTGTGTGTTACAATTATCACAGTTAAATCTTGTTCTTTATTTAATTCTTGAACTAAAGTTATAATATTATCTCGAGTTTTTGTATCCACATTACCCGTGGGTTCATCCATTAAAAGAAAGTTGGGATCTTGGGCTAAAGCTCTTGCAATTGCCACGCGTTGCTGTTCTCCGCCACTTAGCTCACTAGGTTTATGATTAATTCGAGATCTAAGTCCTACACGGTCTAAAAGGTTTCGGGCTATTTTATACCTTTCTTGTTTTGGTATTTTTTGAATATTCATCGAAAATTCAACATTTTTTAGGGCACTAAAACGGGGAATAAGATTATAAAACTGAAATACGAATCCAATTTTTTGTCTTTGTTTTGCAAGTTCATTTTTTTTCATTTTTGAAATGTCTTTACCAGCAAGAAAAACACTTCCTGATGTAGGGCGATCAAGAGCCCCAATCATATTAAGAAGAGTCGTCTTTCCTGACCCAGAAGGTCCAAAGATTGAAATAAGCTCACCCTCTTCTATATTTATGTTAATACCATCAAGAGCATGAACGGGAATTTTACCCATTACATATGTTTTTGTTAAATTTCTTGTGAAAATCAAATCAGTGGTTATTATTATCACCTTTAATTTTGCAAACTTGTTGTAATTATAACCAAGCTTGGTAAAACAAATCACCATGTATTTATAAAGTCTGTCGGAACAATGGTGCATCAAATATTAGAAAAAACATTGAAAATAATGATGTATTCATCGAGTATGGGGTTTTCACGATGTTTAATTCCCATTGAACCCTACTGGATTATTAAGGGATTTAGAGTTATTAATGTCTTGATAATAGCGCGGTTAAGGCTTGAAATGGATTTTCCAACGGAGTAACAACCTTAAGAATCAAAAGAGAAGTTCTAAGATATATCTAAATTAGCTTAGAAGATCCTCATGGGGGGACTCGGGCTTTTATTATTTTTCATTTATGCATTAGGCCCTTTATTTAAACTATTATAATGAGAATAGAACTAAGGAATTATTCGGATATTTTCTAAAACGAATTTCTTTATTTTTCAAAATGATATCTTTAATCTCTCCCTTTGTCATCTTAGT
>CAZRBD010000107.1:7200-11078 GCA_964598265.1 uncultured archaeon | reverse complement strand
TAAACTAAATTTAAAATGTTGTATCTGCGGAAATGTAATGGAAACACTTCCTCAATGCAGTGGGCAAGATATGGTCTTAAATGAAGAAACAGGCCAAATTGAGTGTTATATGGGTCCAAAATACGGCTACCGGACTATAGAAAAAATAGTTTGTTTAGATTGTCAAGAAAAAGAGTGATATAAAAATGTATTTCTCCCCTGAGATTAACTGGGTAGACAATAAAATATAAATACTCAAGGGGAAAGGTCCTGATTCAACCCCAGCTGTTTTTGTAATCTCTTTCAAAAAGTGAAAATTTTGAAAACAATATAAACTTAAAATTATTAATTCAACTTATCACATAAATGAGAAGAATAAATGTCAAAAGCCAAAGCTAATAATATTGAAATAGAATATGATACCTTTGGAGATCCTTCATCAGAACCATTCCTTTTAATAATGGGTCTTGGATATCAAATGATTAGATGGAGGGTGGATTTCTGTAACCAACTCGCCGATCGAGGGTTTTATGTTATCAGGTTTGATAACCGAGATGTGGGATTATCAACAAAGCTGGAAGAATTAGGTGTTCCTGATATAATGAAGGCATCTTTAGCGATTCAAAAAGGAGAAATTGTTGAAGCACCATATACTTTAGAAGATATGGCTGCTGACACTATAGGATTATTGGATTTTCTCAACATCGAGAAAACTCATGTATGCGGAGCTTCATTAGGGGGTTTTATTGCTCAAATACTAGCTTATAAGTACCCACAAAGAATTTTAACGCTAACTTCAATAATGAGTAGCACTGGAAATTCTGAGCTTCCTCTTGCAAAACCCGAGGCTCTCCAAATACTTCTTACCCCTTCTCCTACGGAGCGTGAAGCATATATTGAACTAAAGGTAAAACAGCGCCGGGTGCTCTTTGGAACGGGCTTTGCGTATAATGAGAATACACAACGTCAAATTGCGGCAGAATCATATGATAGGTGCTATTATCCACAAGGATATAGTCGACAACTTATAGCTTCGTTGATAAGCGGTGATAGAAGATCTAAAATTGCAACAATAAAAGTACCTACACTTATCATTCATGGAGCAGATGATCCTCTCATGCTTGTTGAACATGGAAAGGATACTGCGAAGACCATACCTAATTCTGAGTTACTAATAATTGACGGTTTAGGACATACCATGGAGGCCCCAGGATCTTGGCCACAAATGATAGACCGAATTACACAGAATGCCAAGAAGATACAATAAAGGGATCTTCAATTTGATTATAATCCAAATACCGCTGTGTTTATCTCTTCAGAAACTTGAGTTCAGAAAAAGACCATTTAACTATTTTTTTATTATTCATTAAGAGGATAATTTTTTATGAAGATCTTATATGTTACGGATTTGCATGGTGTTAAATTGATTTTTTTAAATTAACCCAACCTCGTTAAGGACGTTCTTCAGAGTTTGGGCAGATAATTTTAGTTTTTCTTGCTCTTCTTGATTTAGGTCAAGCTTTAGTATATCTCGGACTCCCTCATTGTTTATTACGGCAGGTAAGCTTAAATACACATCACCAAAACCGATATAGTCATCTATGTAGCAAGACACAGGTAAGACAGAATTTTCATTATTAATAATTGCTTGCGTGATTCTTACTAGAGAAAGACCTATTCCATACGAAGTCTCTCCTTTCCTTTCGATTATCTCATAGGCAGAATCTCTGACTTCCAGAAAAATTTTGTTAAGTTCTTCTTCACGGTTGCAGGTATTATAATTATTACAAGTCGGACAATAATCCGTTAAAGACCCTCCTCCTATCATGGCTTTACTCCAGATGGGAACTTCCGTGTCTCCATGTTCACCAAGGATATAAGCATGTACGTTCCGAGGATCGACTTTACAATGCTTTCCTAAAAGATATTTAAATCTTGATGAATCTAATACTGTCCCGGAACCAATGACTTTTGTGGCTTTCTTTTTAGAAAATTTCCTAGTAGCGTAAGCTAAAATATCTACGGGATTAGACACAATTAGATTAATCGCCGAGGGAGCATATTTCTGTATTTCAGGAATCATTGTTTCAAACAAATCAACGTTATCTTTTGCAACATCCAATCGAGTTTGTCCTGGTTTTTGCTTTTTACCCGCAGTAATAACTACTAAATTAGAATCTTTTATATCAGCATAATCCCCTGCGATAATTTCAACCGGAGAAGTAAAAGGTGTGCTATGAGATAAATCCAATACGTCTCCACCGAGTCTTTTTTTGTTTAGATCAACCAAAACGATCTTTCTGGCAATTCCTTTAATCATCAAAGCGTAAGCATAGCGCATGCCAACGTTACCACACCCAATAATTGAGATTTTTGGGAATAATTCAGACATAATCTTCTATGATCAAATACTAGGATAAAAAACTTTTCTTTATTGAATAAAATAGAAACTAACTATTCTTGACTTGCTGACTATTTCTATTCTCTTTGATTATCTTTTTTTTGAATTTTTAACCATAATCCTAAAATGATAAATATTAATAATCCTATTAGGCACATCAATGCTCCTACAAAGAAAGCCATTTGGTAGGCAAAAACTTCGCCTCTTCCGCTATAGATAAAGAAATCTATCAAAGGTCCAGTTATTAAACTTCCTGGTATTCCCCAAGATAAAAAGAGCGTTGTATTAAACACTGCAAATAATTTAGCACGTCTTTTAGGGGGCATTAAAATAGACACTATCGTGTAAGAGGAGGCATATATAAATACTTCCGCTGCCCCCATTAAAAAGTTTCCAAGAAATATGAGTGGTAAAAAGATAGTGGTTGCGGTAATAACTAACGCAAAAATGTTAATTAGAGTCCCAACTATTAAGGTTCGGTTATCTCCTATCTTTTTTATTAAAACTCCCGTCATTATCCCTATTATTATAACCGCTATAGAACGTGAATTAGCGACAAAACTTAGCATAATACTATCTAGATCAAAACCAGATTCTAAACTAAGATACTGGGCATATGGTATGTCAATACTATTTCTTCCAAAATGTATGAAAATTAGGGCAATTATGAAGATACCGAATATTACTAAAGATTTTTGATTATTATTTCCCATATCTATGTAATTATCGTCCTCTTCCTGTTCTCTATTAATCCCGCCTTCAGGTGTCAAAAATAGCATTGGTAAGCTGGAAATAAACATTACTAATACTGCAACAAAAAACAATGGCCCATTTCTGAAACCAAATCCTGAATCATATAAAATACCCCCAATAAATATACCAAAAACTCGTCCTACGCCACCAAGACTAGCTAACTGTGCCAATACTTTACTACGTTTTTTAGAAGGGTATAAATCTGTGATCAAAGTTGAATAACCAATATTTGACATAGACCAAGCCATTTCCACGCAACTCAAACCGATAATTATTACATATCCAGCAAGAATTAAATTAGAAACATTAAAGTGTATTAACCAAATAACAAAAGTTCCTATACCCGCGAGGATTTCTCCTATAATGATAAGTGAGCGTCGTTTTTGAGTCTTATCTGAAAGAGGACCCCATACAAAGTTTTGAAATAACACGTTCATAATCATAGGGAATGTAGCATAAAGAGTTGTTTCCCATACTGACATATTCAAAAATAGTCTTAAATAGATTGATAAGAAGGTGTAAAATAGAGCTCTTCTAAACATTGCTAGCATTTCAAAAGAGGATAACCCGATTAAAGTTTTAGCTGATGATTCAGGAAGTTTCTTTAAAATTTTTCTTTTCATTTTCAAATAAGGCTCTTTTATAATCGTTGGAAAGAAACATCTTTACTATAATTTACAATTAATGCAATATTAATATTAAAAAAAAAAAATAAATTACTCGTTTTTTATTAATTCTTGTATTT
>CAZRBD010000107.1:0-7190 GCA_964598265.1 uncultured archaeon | reverse complement strand
TTTTCATACTCTTTTCCTTATTGGTTTCAACTAATGTGCATTTATATGCAGTTGAACATAACTACTATACTATAATTTAAAATTTACTCACAATTAATATGATTAAAAAAAAGCAGATTACTCGTTTTATTTTAAGTCTTGGAATTCTTCAAAGCTTCCCTTTTTTCAAAATCCTTAATCATCACATCTAAACTTTTGAGCAACCCTTTCATATTTGGAATTTTGCTTAATTGCTCAGAGTATAATGAATAATTTTTGTAAAGAATGTTAAGTAAGTTTAACCAGGCGGCTTGACTATCTGTCCGAGCAATAATTCCTTTTTTTAATTGGAAAATTGTTTTTTTATCCCTCTTAGCTTTAGAATATTTCAGGAAGTTCTTAGTTACCATGGTTCTGAATTTAGAATACTCTTCAGGGCGAAAATTAGCGAGGGAGTAATTCATATTATCATCAGAAAAAGGCAAAAATGTGATCAACTTATCTTCAGGTTCATCAGGATTATTGACTAATCTTAATTCTAAATCTGTTTTACTCAGATCTTCTAAAATGGGGTATAATTCTCCGGGGTTAACCTTTGTTGCAGACTCAATTTCATTCGAAATTTCAGAGATTGGAATAAAAAATTCGGGATTTTTTTTAAGCTTTTCAATTCGGAAAAGATATTCCTTTTTTATTATTCTAATTATTTGATTCTTAAGACTTTCACTCTGATCTGCAAAAGAAATTTCTGTTCCTCCTTGTAATTTTTGTTGAAAAAGCTCTTTATCCACTTGCTTTTTACTATAATCAGCCGTAAGTGAAGAGATAAAACTATCTTCTGGCTGATCTTTACTAGCACTTTTTAGTAGACGGCTCTCTTTTTTTTCCTTTTTCAAGGCAGTTTCATATAAACGTTCACTAAGGAAATGCTTTGCTTTTTGAGCTGCTACTCCCTTTTTATCAAATTTCTCAGTTACCGAGGTAAAATCAATCATTTTTGTCGGTTTTCCGACTTTTTTTTTCTCTTCCGTAATCAAAATATCCATATCTTTTTTAGCCAGTTGCTCTACGAGTGAATAAACATTTCCTTTTGATAGATGAGTTGCTTTAATTAATTCTCGCTCTAAAATTTCTAAAGGATATGCTTCTCCTCTTCGAAGATACTCACTTCTTATAATTTTATAAATTCTTTCCATACTTTCTTCTTCTGCACCTATTGTCTCCTTTTGTAGTCTCATAAACATAGAAGTTTCATGAGGTTTTAAATAGTAAATTAACAAGGTCGTTCCTAAAAAGAAAATCATAAGAATTGAAATGATATACTTATCAGCCATTAAGAACTCACCAATCCCCGTGGTTATTCCCTGATTCTGTATTTGGTTCGCCATAGTAAACCGAGTAAGAGTTTGAGCAAATACACATGCTAAAGTGAATAAAATTAGACCGTCTTTTTTAAAGAATAATATCCTCCAACCCAATGTTTTTCCGGTTTTTTTAATAATCCTATAAAGAAAATATAGAGAAATAACAAATTCTAGTCCAAAAATGGATGAAATTATTGAACCTGTTCCCCCCCCAAATACTTTTTTAATAGCTTCGACTGTTTCTGGCTGCATAAATAAGAAAATGCTGATTTGTAAAATTTGAAAGAAGAAAATAAATAAAACTATTAATGAAAACGTAAAATTATCGAACGTTCCAGCTCGTTTTGTTTCTGCTCGTCTTCTGGTAGAAATAAACTCGAAAATTATAAAAACAAATGTCATAATTAAGCTAAAATAGATTAATGGCATGATTACGGTCATTTCTAAATCATAAATCTTAACTGCGTTCACAGGATCAGGAGGACCAAACAAATCAGTACCAAATAAATCCAGAGAAAGAAATACTAAAAAACTTCTATAGAATAATGAGATGATAATCAGAACCACTAAAATTAAAAATGGAATTATAGCTGCTAATGAAAAGCGAAATCCTGAATATTTTTTAATAAATTGGGATTCTATTTTTGTAGAAAATTTCCTCGAATAAATATAAAATCTACTACTTAACAAAATTAACCAGATCATTGATAAAGTAAGTAGATATGACATAAAGTTAATGCTGGTTGAAATAACGAGAAAAATAATATATAATACCGCTAATAAAGAAACATATAAAACTAACTGCTTTAGAAATGTTTTCTCCTCGAATATATAAATTCGGATTTTATCTACACTAAACAAAAAAGATAAAATTATGAAGAATAAAATAATAGCATTAGAAAATGCGAAGTAATTACCAAACATTAAAAACCTGGTTAAAAAGTTATCAGGAATAATTAAAATAAAGAAATAAGCAATAAAAATGATATATAATCCAAAAAAATTCTTCCCGAAAGAAGATGACTTTGGAGGTTCTTTACCGTCAATGCCATAAACTTCTTGATGAACAATTTTACCATAAAAATCGTGTAGTTCGGTTTTTGCTTGTGATTTAAAGACAATTACTTTAGTTTTCTGTTTTGATGTAAAACGTCTATATTTGGTTTTAAATCCTACTTTACCGGGTTTAGACGTTTTTGGTAATTTAAGAGGCTTAATTTTTCCCCCTTTTCCTTTACTTTTCTGTTCTTTCGCGTTCTTTGACTTTTTTGAAGAATTAGAGTTATTAGACATATAAGATAAATCATTTTTTTTTTAATATAAACCTATTTGTAATATAAAAATGATTACTAATGACTCTAACCTAATTGAATTGGCATTAAATGTTTTTTTACCTACATGAACAGAATTTTTGGTAAAATTTTTTAATTTACAAATATAATATTTATAAAGTAACATATCATTTCTTCAACATGAGCATGGAAAAACGTATTGAAAATAAGGAAACAATGATTGGGTTGATTCGGAAGGCAATCGAGTTGCTTTGTGAGAAAAACCTCTCTAAGGTAGTTATACTCTCATCTTATAAGATTAATAGTGTTCTCCGTGAAAATTTCGGCGTGAATATCAAAATCGATAGAATAGGAAGAATTTTAAGCAAGATAGCAAAGTTAAATGAGTTGAAGAGATTAAGTACAAATATTCCTAAATATAAATTACATATTTCAAAAGTCTCAAGCTTACGATTCTACTGAAATAACTTTACTTCTTAATATTTCTTAAATCAGAAATAACTTTCTGAAACTTGTCAATTAACTCTCTTATTTCTGAATGGTTAGATTGTAGAGGGTCAATTTCTCCAATTATTTTATCATAGTCCCTAAGCTGGTTTAACTCATATGAATCAATAATCGGTTTAATACTAGTTTTAATTTTCTTTGTTTCTTCTTCTATTTGTTTTGATATTACTGAAATTAAATTGTTTAATTTTGTAATACTTTCATCAAGCGTTAAATTTGTTTTTCGAATCTCGTTGACTTTATTAATCACCATATTAAGTCCCGTTTTTAACTCTTCATAAATATGTGTTATAGCGTCATTAACTCTATTATTTGTATCATTAATTAGACTGTCTCTTATTTGGTTTATATCATTTCTCATATCTTTTTGTTTCTTTACTCGCTGACTTACTAATGAATAAACTTCATTATTAAATTCATTAATTCTCTTTTTGAAAACCTTATCTATATAATTTTCAACCTTTTCAAGCCCATCCGAAACGGATCCCATTTGTTTTAATGCATCTTGGATCTTTTTCGTACTTTGAACTGTTCCTTGGTTGAACTCTCGCTCCCAAGCAGTTAATTCTGCCCTAAAGGTATCTATTATCGAATTAGAAAACATCAATGTTCCTTCCTTTAATCCTGTAAATACAGATTCTACCTGTTTATTATTAAGACCATACTCTTTTTCTGTAATTTCTTCTCCCAATGTTGGAATTTCTTGAAGTTCGAATCTACTTTGCTCCCTTATTTCTGATCGTTCTCTTATCAAGACGGGGGATTTCATTTGGCTTTCTTCTATAAAATTTTTGATCCAGGTAAAATATTCTAATGAATTTGGGAGTTCAATTTCATGTTGAACTCTCACTGAATTGCTATTAACTCCTAATTTGAAATCTTTTAACCTGTAAATTTCAAAACCAAAGCTTTTGTCTTTTTTTATTTTACTTGGGTCTAAAACGATTCCAAAACCTAACGGATTTTTATTGTTTTGAAAATATAGATTATTTGCCTTATCTGCTTTTGAAAAAAATACATTGAAGCCGGGATGGCTATGATACCAGCCAATTACTTGACCTGGATGGAGGTTTTGAATATTCAATAATGCGGCACGATCTTTTTCAGAAAAACCTATTTCAATATTATCTCCATGACTAATTGGGATTGTATTTACCACTTCTATGATTTCTTGATCACGATTTATCTTTCCTATACAAAATCCCATTGCTTGTGTAGCATAATCTAAATAAATATTACCGAACTCTAATATATGGGTAAGTATATTTTTAAAAGCTTCCTTCTTGATGATAATTTTACCTATATCTGAGAGTTCTACATTTTCTTTTTCAGCTTCTGACATATGATCTATTCTCCTCCTTTTTCAAGATTTTTTATTTTTATTAATAACTCAGTTTTTTCGGTTTCAAGCCTTTCAACTCTTTTTGATATCGATATTTTTGTTCTTTCAAGAATTAAAACAGCTGTTTTTAAATCAGAAACAAAACTTTTTGTAGTTTTATTAAGGTTGGTTAGATTACCATAAATTTTGTTGTTTCTTTTCTTTATATTCCCTTCTATACTCCTAAGACTTTCTTTTAAACTTTCAGAAAAATCAGGGATAAAATTATTGATTTGTTCCAATAATCGATTTAAAGATAATTGAGAATTTTCAATTTTTTCAATATTTACCGTGCTATTCTTTTTAATTTCAACAATTTTATCTACAGCACTATTATACTTAGGGGATATCTCTTCCAACACCATCTTAACCCTTTCTTCTATAGTGGAATTCAATTTTTCTTTGAATTCTTCAGCTAAAAGATTGATTATCCTGTAAATCTCTTCTTGTTCTTCATCAAGTTGGTCTAATTTATCATCCACATATCCTTCGGCATTAAATAAATTAGAATTTAAATCATCCTTAAATTTAATTTGGATTTTGTCAATTCCGGTGTTTAATGTATCTTTTATTTTTAGTACATCAGTCCTCATTTGTAGATTATAAGTTTCAATTAGATTAGTAATATTTCTACTTAAATTGTTTAGATAATTAATTAGGGGAGTAACTGATAGATCTAAGAATTGATTAATGCCCTTTTTAAAAGATAAAAGAATTCTAGACGAATTAAGTTCTGGTGTTTTAAATTTTAATTCATTTAATTCAGGAATCTTAATATCTCCAAATATTTTGGGAGTCTCATTAATTTCTAAAAGAGGAGGTTCCTTTAGGTATATACTATTAATTAATTCAATAATTTTATAATAGAATTCAAGATTGTCTGGAGCCTCAACAACTACATTCTTAACTTCATGGAATTTTGAAGCTTGACCTAAAGAAGGATCATTCAGACGAAAAGCCTTGAACCCCATGTTCTCTGGTATATTTAAGACCGCATGATCAAACACTAACGCGATTCCACTTGGATTGAGATCATTTTGCCAACTTAATTGATTTTTAACATCTGTAGAAGAGAAGTAAATTTGATACGAAAACAAATTGGGATGGCTATGTATCCAACCCACCATGAATCTATTTGACCCTTCTTGATCAAACATACTCATTACTTTCTCAAAATAGATATAATCATTAATAGAAAATTCAACTTCTACGCTGCTCCCATGGGAAATAGGAATTGCATCCTCGATGACGACATCCTTCACATACCCTTCCCCCTCGAGATAACCAATAAGTACACCCATTACTTCTACACATTGGTCTTGAGGTTTCATTTTGTTTCCAAATCGGAGTACATGTAACAACATCTTATAATAAGCAAGAGGTTTAATGGTCACTTTACCCTTTCCGACTATTTTTCCCATATCTTAATCACTATCCGTTAAATTACAAGTGTAATTATTTCGTTAAATCTAAAAAAACTTTATTTAATTATGTACTAGGTAAATAACTACTAGTATTTTGATAATTAAATTATTATTCTTTTTTTATAATTAATAGTAATTATTTGTTTTAAGTTATTTTCTTTAGGTGTTATCTATGAATCTATTTTTTAGTCTGAAAAGAAAGTTGTAAGCAAAACATAGCGAAAAATTGAAAAATTATGCAATAAAGTAATTATACTCGCCCCACAATGGTCCTCTGGTTACTTTATTTGTGGATCCTAACTTTAGTGGATTAGAATTTAGTAAAAATGTAATTAAAAAAAAATAGATTAACTAAGCCTAAAGTTAGGGAGGAAGAGGCTTACCACAGTATGGACAAAACTTCCATTCTAAATCTTTTCCGCAAAAGGGGCAAAATTTAGAGGCATCTCCATCTACTGGTGCTTGCCCTGAACCACCTGCAGAGGGAATTGATGGTAGTTGTCTCCTAGTTTTTAATGTTGATGTTGTGGCTTCTTCTTCTTTTTTAGCAGCCATTCTCTCTTTAAATGCTTGCCGGTGTTCCTCTTCTAAATCTTGAGCACTATTCATTCCTTCTTCTTTTACCCAGCCTTTTGCCTTTGGCCTCCTTAATTCACTTTCAGGAACTTTCTCTAATTCTACGTCTTTTGTCTCCGATACGGGGGCTACAACCTTTCGCTGTTCTCTCTTAGCAAGAGCTTGTTTCACAAGTGCCTGAGTTGTCTTCATTACTTGATGTGGATTTATGTTTGGAATAGCCACTGTTCTAAGAACATACCCTACAATTAAATTTTGGTTTGGAAAGCCTCCTGAAGAGTCTTCATCCTTGAAAACATATGAATCTAAAACATCTTTGCCTCTTAAAAGCCTAACTGCCCATTTATCATTAATAAGTCCTAATTGAAGTCTATAACTCGTACCGGGGATACCCAACTGCCCTGTAAGGGGAATAAACCCTTGTTCCGTCATTCTTTCTCACTTTTAAATTAATTATGATTTGAAATTAGTAATATTATAATGATAAATTTCGAATTTAAATTATTCTCTATTTAGCTTAAACAATAAATTTCAAATTAACAATTTTTTGCTTCTAACTCTTTTATTTACCTTCTATAAAAGCTGAAATTTCGTAATTTCCTTTGCAATAAAAAAGACATAAATATAACAATTAGTATGTATTTATAAAAAAACCATTAAAAAAAAA
>CAZRBD010000106.1:0-13515 GCA_964598265.1 uncultured archaeon | reverse complement strand
TCAAAATACCACTAATTCAGATCTTGATGGTTTAAATGACGAGCTTAATAATTTGGAATCAGATTTAAATAATTTGACAAGGATTATAGTTGTAGGTATATGGAATGCGTTTGATGAAAATCAAGATTTTGCTCCTCATACTTATCAGAATGATTGGTTTTTAGAATTTCTAGATAATAAATTAAATAATACTGACTATATATCTGTTTCAAACACTAATACTCGTATTACATTATTAAAACCTGGTTGGTATCGAATTCACCTCTCTGTGTTATTGGCGGGTCTTGGTCCTTCTAATGTTTATTTGGTAACAATTTTTAAAGATGGTGCTATCGAATTTCAACTTGAACGTTATGAGACAGGAACTAGTTCTGTTGGGTATTATAATATTTATTCATCTGCGTTTGTATATAGTAATGGTACAAATTATATAGAAATTAATGGATTAGCTACTGCGAATTTTTATGTTTCTCTCGATGTATATAGTCAATTAACTATTGAGTATGTAGTTATATAGCGTAAGATTTTTAATAATTAACTATCTTTTTTTTTCTTTCTTCTCGAATTGTAGGAAGGGTATTAACACTTAAGTTTAAAGATGTAGAGAGAATTTTCCTTCTCTTAAATTTTTTCTTTATATAATCTTAATTTATATTTTTCTAACAAAATCACGACTAAAAAAGAAAAAAAATGTTAACAAGAATACCAAAAGTATTATACGAAAATAAAATTACAGGAGTATATCTTAATTAATGCGAAAGAAAATCCTCTTCATATTTTCTTAAAAAGATTTAATTTACCAACCCAGTCACCGCGGTCCCCTCTTCCTTAGAAATTCTTCACACTCAAATTAGTAAAGTTTTGTAATCCTGTAATCTATGGAAATATTTTAAAATCCTATCTAACAGAAAATTTAAAATTTTAGAAGAAACGTGATTATGCAAAATTTGGATTTAGAGCGAATTTATTCATCGTTTAATGTGATTTGATCTTAAAGTTTAAAAGTAAGAAATACAGATTAATATTTAAATATAATTTTTATTTAAATCGTTTTAAATCATTATTGGAGGAATAAAAAAATGGCTAAAAAAAACGCTGTCGAAACTCTTTTTGTTAAAAGCAAAGTTCGAGAATATATTAAAGGAAACGCTTGCAACACAAGTGGGGCCGTGCTTGATGGTCCTGCTCTTAATAATGCGATCATTGATATTCTCGATAAGGCAATAGCAAGAGCTAAGGCTAATAATCGGAAAACCGTCCAAGAGAAAGATTTATAATCTCAAAGATAAATTTCATTTAATTTTTTTTTAAATTTTAGGATACTTTTCAAATGAATTACTAGTTATCATCAGGTTATGAAAATGGCGATAAAGAAGCTGAAAAGTATTTACAAAACATCTTTTACCCTTTTTTAAGTTACATTTAATATCACTTTCACGAAAAAAATAGAATTAAAAAAATAAAAAACATTGTATTTAAATTACTCTGGAAGAGAATACTCACTTCCCTCGAGGGCTTCAGCTACCGTTGACCAGAGCCTAATTTCATATTCAAACCCTTTTATGCTGTGGAAAGGTGCCAACCTTCTACCCGCCCAAGCCCAAGCTTCTTCTAATTTCCCTTGTTTTACTTCCATTACACTCATAGCTTCTACTCCCTTTTTATTAGTATTTGCAGCTACTGGTATCGTTTCTTTACCAAGTGATCTATCAAAGGGAAATTCTTTCATTACTTCTATATATTTTTCGGTAACCTCAGTAACTATATCCGTAGGATACCAAGTTTTTACAATAATATATGGCATGATCTTTTCCTCCCTATTCTTTTAATTTTTACTTTTAGATTTGGTAGTAAATTATTATTCAGTCAGATGATATTTAAGTTTTTACGATGGCTATTGTGTTTCCCCACTCTATATTTTTGTAGCTGTGATATTCGATTTCTTTTAAAAATCGTTTAAATTGCTCAATAGATTACCTTGTGAGTATCAGTGATTTGGTTATAAGTATTCTGGTACCGAAAAATACCCTCAGATTTAGGTAACGAAATTTAAACTTAAAAAATCGAAAGAAAAATTTTCAAATTAAGTCTTTTTTATCTTCATCGATGTTTATTTCTTGTTTAACTTCATACACCGTTTCGTCGTCAACATCACGTTTACTGATAACATTTTTCCGTTCCTCAGCGAATTTATTTGGCTTAAATTTTCTAACCGGTACACCCATGTATAACCAACCCTCTTCTAAAATCTGATTGTATTTGGTTACTGACAAAGCCCCAATAACTGTATCTCTTCCTACAAATGTACCTGGAGCTACATTGCTTTGCCCCCCTATAACTACATAATCATCAAAAATAATTTTTTTTATTATCAAGTATTTTCCAACAATCATTGAGCTCATTATTGATGCTCCTTGTCCAATTGTTACTTGACGTCCAAATTTAACAAATTCGGCATCACACCATGCATCATAAAGATGACTTGAGAAATCAAGTTTCATACCAAACCAGCGAAAACCAATAATATCGATTAAAGGTATAGGACTACTATTCAAAAGCCACAAGCCTAATTTTTTAACTTCAGTTCGTAGACACCAGAAATCGAAATCAGGAGATCCAACTGTAGCGTAAAAAACTCCTTCTTTAGGGAGGTGTATGAGGTTTATCAAAATTAAAAATAGTTTACAGAAAAATAAACAAACAAATATGAAGAGGAGATACATTCCTAAAAAAAATAGGGGGAGCAAAATAATCTGAACGATCCACCATAAACTATTAACATTTAAAGCCAACCAAGTATACTGGTAGCAAATGATACTAATTAGAAATCCTGAGAACCAGAAAATAGGGATGTAGAGTATTAAGAATTTAATGTTTATTCTGCTTATGGCACTACTCGTAGTAAAATCCAATGTATAATCATCATCATTTTCGTCTATATGTTTGTACTCTTTATTTTCTTCCATTAATTAATTCAATCTCCCTCTATTTCATTTTTTTCTCTTTTATTTTTACAGTGCTGTGTTTTTGTTTTATTTCTTCATCGATTTGAAAATCTTTTGGTGTCAATTGTAAATATTCTTGAATTTTACGTTTGAATATTTTCCTCATCGGTATGCCAAAATAATAATTGTTTCCTTTTAATACACTATGTTTTCCTGCAGCAGCTAAAGGTAACAAGTAAGCATTATCACCTACTTCAACTCCAGGGGCAACGCAACCAAAAGATGAAAATGTAACATTATCGCTAATTTTAATTTTAAAATAAGCAACATTGCCAAAGATTCCTTCCACAAAATGTGAAGTTACGACCGAATTCACCCCAATGTAGCAATTATCACCAACTTCGATAAATTTTTCTCCACAAACTTGCTCCTCTAATGTTGTACCCTTTCCTATTTTATTCGTGCCTATAAAGTTATACATCCAATTTGTCAGCCATGGAAATGGACCTTTCATAAAAATATTTTTTGGATATTTTATCATGAAAGATCTGATATGGTAATAATTTAGTGTCTTACTTGGGATATTTCTTGGGATAGTTCCATCTTTTGATGGGGAATTTTTCTCTGTAAGTCTCCACCAAAATCGTACAATAAAACAAACAAGAAATAAATGTATTAAATAGCACCCTATTAAAACTACTGGCATTATTAATAAGGAAAATAATGGACCAAGTTCAGTGAATAGTACTATAGGATTAGAAGTATTTAAAACATTAGGAACGAATAGAAACAAAAGATAAATAAAGAAAATCACACCTGGAATTAAATAAGAACCAAGATAAGTTGAAAAAAACGAGATTAAATGCCAATAAGGCTGTTTTTTGATTTCTTCTTTTATAATTTCCTTTGTTGAATCATTAGAATTAATTATTTCAGTAGTATTCGTCATTGTTTCATGGTTTTATTATAATGATTAAATCAAATATTAATTACAATAAAAATCAACCTATTGTTTAATATTAATTAATATTTTTCTATAGAAACAGACTCAGGGTTTAGATTAGAATAGTCTTATATTTCTTAACCAAAGTGTATAAAATTAAATAAGGTTTCCTGATGCAAATTTTAAAAAAAAATAAAGATCTTAGTTATACAAAAAAGGAATAGGAATACTTAAATAGAATAGAGAATGGATTTTAAAATATATATAACCAAAAAAGAAGATGAAAATAAAGAACTATAAAAAAATTACCTTAGTTTTATTTCTAATCCTTATTATTTCGGTAATATCAAATTTAAATTCTTTCCTAAATTTTATTTTCGTTAATGATTCACCTAATAAATCTCGTAAAATCAATGATTTAAAAAAGTCTAATTCAGAAGATCATCCCGCAATGTTATTATGGGATAGAAAGTGGAGAACCGGTGGAAGTCAATATGATAGGGCTTATGATTCTGTAATAGATCCTTCAGATAATGTTTATCTTGTTGGATATGCAAGGGGGGGAGGTATTCCATATGGCCGTTTGTTAGTTTTAAAATACGATTCTGATGGTAATGAACTTTTTCAATTTACTTGGGGCAGCGGAACAACAGTTTATTATGGTCGATCTATTGCTCTTGATTCATCTGGTAATATCTACACTGCTGGGGATACCACCAATGGACCCGAAGATGCATTTTTAGTGAAATTTAATAGTAATGGAAATTATCAATGGGATCTCAGATGGGGAGGAATTAGAGAAGAAGAAGGTAAAGCTGTTGCTGTAGATTCATTAGGTAACATTTACATTGGAGGCTATACCAAGAGTTATGGAGCGGGGGGTCAAGATATTTTTTTAGTAAAATACAACAATCTTGGGATTGAACAATGGAACCTTACGTGGGGAGGTTCAAGTAATGATATTGGTAATTCTATTTACATTGATGATTCAAATAATATTTATGTCGGAGGAACAACACGTAGTTTTGGAGCAGGAGCAGATGATATGTGTGTTATTAAATTTGATACCTCTGGAAATCAATTATGGAATATAACGTGGGGAACTGCCAATTATGATAGGGGTAATGAAATAAGATTTGATAGTTCAAACAACATTTTTCTTTTGGGTACTACAGTGCATTCTAATTACGATATTTGTTTAGTGAAATTTAATAGTGCTATGGAGTACCAGTGGAATATTACATTTGGAGGAAGTGGTGATCAGCATGGTGAAAGTATTGCTTTTGATTCATATGATGATATTTATATAGGAGGTTACACGAGTTTGGGAGTAGATTATGATGATTATTATTTATTGAAGTTTGATAAAGCAGGTGTTTTTCAATGGAGTCAAAAATCAAATTGGTTAGTAGATAGGGGTTATAATATTGATATCGATTCAAAAGATGATATATATTTATCTGGCTATTCATATTCTGGATCATGGTGGAATCATCTGAGATTAATGAAATTTAAAGAACCACCTTTTATCAAAATTAATTTACCAGAACAGAATGCAATTTTTGGAAATGAATCTCCCTCTTTTAATTTATCAATTTCTGCACCTCATTTAGATACATCTTGGTATTCTTTAAATAACGGAGCAAATTACACATTTTCAGGTAATGAAGGAACAATAAATCAAGCGTTATGGGATATTTGCTCAATTGGGGTTGTTAGAATTACATTTTATATAAATTGTACTTATGGTAAATTTACCAAAGAACAAATAATTATAAGAAAAATTATCAATTGGGAAGATTATAATAATTTTTCTAAAACTATCGAAATCTCAAAAACATTCACCACCGATATGGAGTTGGATCCTATTGCAAGAATTTATCGTGATAGAACTCGAACAGTTAATGTTGCTTTTTTAATCGAAGGATTCAACGATTCTATCACAGTAGATGTTTCATCCGCTTCATCAGCAATCAAAACAATTAAAATTATTTTGAAGAATAAGGAAAGTAGTTCAATTAATGAATTTACAGTAGATTCAGGAGATATTATAATATTTGGTAGTTATGAAGATTATCTGTTCCAATTTTACTTCTATTATTCATATAGTTATATATCATGTGTATATTCTTCCGATGTAATTTATTGTGATCAAGAAGAAACTAAAACTGATACCGGTGAGAAATATTCCGATTTTATTGATTTTAAAATACAAAATCAAACGCCAACAATTCCAGGTTATGATTTATCAATTGTTTTAGTTATTCTTATAGGATTTAGTCTTCTCAATAGAAGAAGAAAGAAAATTAACTAATTCAAAAGAAACGAGAAAAATAGGGATTTTTTGTTACTTGTATTAATAATTAATCAAAGAATTTTTTGAATACCATCGAACGCCATATGAAGGAAATAATATTTTAATTCTTTTACAATCTCCGTGGATATGGGTTTTAGGAGCTCTATTATTCACACGAATGATGGTTAGGATAGTTTATAATATTAATTAACCACCAGTACTCCAAGCAGTCAACCTTCCAGAAGCACAAGGCAAAATTTCTTCATGGAATCAATTTGTAGAAGCAATTGGACAAGGAGTAGGTCCTACTATAGTATCTATCCTTCTTATAGCAACAATGAATAATTTTGTGTCTACCTCCTTGATTCTATTTCTAATTGCAATTCCAAGCGCTATTTTGTGGGCATATGCGAGGAGAAAAATTAATGCTGATACAGAAAATATTTCGAGAATTCTTTCTACAAGGGCGGAAGAACTGAGATTAGAAGAAGCTATACATTAAAAACAAATAATTAAATATTTTTTTTTATGATACTTATTACTAATTTCTGAATTTCATTGATTTAAATTTAATTCTCCGGTCTTCAGATATTTTAAATTATGCACTTCTGTGATTGTTAAATCCGTAGCATAAAAGACAGCGGCTTTCACTTCTATCCCTTATAATAAAATTTTTCCCTTCTATCATTTAAAATATCATTAAAGTCATTAATCTTTTTATTTCTAGCTTCCTTTACATCAATATCAACAAAATCAGCAAATATTTTATCGACTGGTGCTGACGAAAGAATTTCTCCTTTACAAGATATAATTTGACTTGCCCCTGTAAAATTAAATTTATCTTCACCTCGTTGTTCTTGTCCAATTCTGTTAGCAGTAATAGCAAAAACGAGATTTTCTAAACATCGTGTAACCATCGCATCTTGACAATAAGGAAGCACTAAATTAGCTGGATGGGCGATTATATCTGCTCCAAGAAGAGCCAGATTTCTGGCTGTTTCCGGAAAAATCCAATCAAAACAGATCATAATTCCAATGTTTATTCCATTTACTTTATAGACTTGTAGCTTTTTATCCCCGGGGGAGAACCAGACTTTTTCTTTATAGTATAAGTGAATTTTTCTGTAGGTTCCAATTATCTTTTCTTTAAAGACCATTATTGATGAGTTATAAATTTGATTATCTTCCTTTTCAATAAATCCACCGATAACAATTGCTCCAGTCCTATGAGAGACACTATTCAGAAATTCTGCTGTTTGCCCATCCCTTACTTCTGCCATACTTTGTGCTTCCTCTTTAGAAATAAATGTGTAACCAGTAGCAAATAATTCTGGTAGGACTATTAAATCTGTTTTAAGATTTTCCGTTAAGTTATCTATTTGAGCAAAATTTTTTTCTTTTTCCCCAAAAATCGGAGAACTCTGGATGTATCCTACTTTCATCCTTAATCTTCTAACCTTTTATGTTATTTTATTTTCAATTAATTTAAAAAAATCAGTCAGATCAATATTTCCTCCACTAATAATGACACCTACTTTCTTATCTTCTATAGTAATTTTACGAGATAACACTCCTGCGAGTGAACATGCTCCTGAGGGTTCCACAACTAATTTCATTCGCTCCCATAAAAATTGCATAGCTTCTAAAATTTCTCGTTCAGAGACAGTCATAATCTTGTCAACATTCTTTTTTATTATCTTAAAAGTTCGTTCACTTAGAGTAGTTAATAAACCATCAGCAATAGAATTAATAGTTTCGTTATACTCTATTTTGCCAGATTTCATTGAACGATAAGCGTCATCAACATTTTTAGGTTCCACACCATAAACTTTTATACTTGGATTAAATCCTTTTGCAGCAATTAAAGTGCCACTCAGCAACCCCCCACCCCCAACAGGTGAAAAAATCACATCTATTTCATCTATTTGTTGCAATAATTCATAACTGACAGTTCCAGCTCCTGCTATTATATTGTCATTATCAAATGGATGAACTAAAGTATAACCATGCTCATCGATTAATTTTTGAGTCGTTTTATGCCGTGCTTCTAGTGAGTTTTTACACATAACTACCTCTGCACCATACGTGCTTTTAGTTGCATTTACTTTAACTTGTTGTGAAGTTTCCGGCATGACTATGGTTGCTTTTATTCCTAATAATTTCGCAGAAAGTGCTACTGCTTGGGCATGATTGCCACTTGAGTGGGCGATTATCCCTTTATTCTTTTGTTCCTCAGATAGAAGAGAAATTGCATTATAGGCGCCACGCATTTTAAACGCCCCAACTCTCTGAAAATTTTCACATTTTAAATATAATTCAGCATTCAATAATTCATTTAGAGTTCGAGAAGTCATTACAGGAGTTTTATTTATAATTCCTTCTAACCTGTCGTAAGCAGCTAAAATATCTTTATATTCTACCATAATTGCCATCGTGTTTGGTTCAAATTTTTCGGGTTTTAATATTTGAAGATTAATATCATATACTATAAAATTGAGTTAAATTAAATTTTTACTTGATAGAATTTCTCAATGATTAAATCAGATTCTTTTACCAGTTCTTCTTTTACTTTATTCTCCATGTTATATCCCTCTTTGTAAACTAATTTTTTAATCCCTGCATTAATTATTAATTTTAAGCAACTCATACAGGGAAAAGTTGTAGAGTACAATATAGTATCACCTTTGATAGAAGTCCCATGAATCGCAGCTTGAACAATACAATTGATTTCTGAGTGGACACCTCGACATAATTCGGGTTTTTCTCCGCTTTTCAAATTTTGTCTAACACAAGTTTCCTTGGTGCAATGCTTAAATCCCGCGGGAGTTCCATTATACCCTGTAGATATAATGTGAGAATCTTTAACTAATATTGCACCAACACTTCGCTTAATACATGTGGATCGCAGCGACACCACTTCAGCAATTTTCATAAAATATTCGTCTTTAGAAATCCTATTTGTAATTTCATTACTCATTTATCATCAACAGTAAATTCTCTTCAGTATTCTTAAAATACTCAATTGTTTATTTTATTTTTGGAAGCACTGAAAAAGGATTATAGTTCTTAGGAACATCGTATAAAGTACTAGTTGAAAATTAAAAATTCAATAACAAGTTCTCTAAGAATTCAAGTTTTATTAAATGAAATTTTTCAAATTAAAATTCGAATTGACCAAAGGAAGATTACAATTAAATTACCGGCTAGAAACAAAACAGAGCTTCCCCTTTTTCCTTGAGGAAGAACGTCTCGAATTATCATATAAAATAGTATTCCTAAAACAAATGCCAGTACATAATTTGTTACCAACATCTCAAATTCTAATATAATTTCTAAAATAGCACCCAATATAGGTAAAACTGATAGAATTATTTTGCTATATTTGCTAGATTTCTCGTTTAAATGAGTATCTATTGAATCCAAGGAGATAGAGGAAGTTAACATCTGTAGAAATAGCGGAACTGATAATTCGATGACTAATAAAAAATCTAATTCGACAAATGAAGCAATAATGAATCCTACCAAAAAATTATCTAAACCAAATCCAATAATGTGTACTACTTTTAGCTTATTTTTTATTTTATATAGTTCTTGCTTATTCATTATATTCTTATATATGTATTTCTCAATAAGGTGCATTAGTAAAAAACCAATTAGTATGAAAAAAAATGAAATTTCAAGAACTCCTATAGCGATAACGCCGGGTACTAAAATCAGAAATAATAGGGAAATGAGCAATCCTGCGCTGAAACTCAGAATAGAATCCCGATGTCGTGCAGCTAAACCCGAAATTTTATGACCGACCAAGTCTGTTAATCCCATTATTACAGCAATTATAATTATTACAAATATTGTTAGGTCAATCATAACCTTAGCCTTAGGTATAAGATAATCTTGATGAGCAGATAGTATAAACTTTAATCTAATTTGAATGTTCATAGAATTTTAACTTCTTTGTCATAATCAGATTTACTATTCTGTATATTTAACTTTTCTTACTTTTAGCTGTTAAAGTAAAATTATAGTCCTCGATCTTCAAATAATTTATTGAATTCGCTTAAATACTTATTCTGGGCTATCTTTATCTCCAGAAAAAATTTAATTTTATCTTTTGTAGGCTGAGAGCTCTTTTAATCATTGTAAAAATAGTAATTAAATATTATTACCATAAATATCTTCATTCCGTTTTGTAAATTTACAAAGTGAATGAACAGTACAACAGATCCCTTAAATATTTTTGTTGATAGATTTGATAAGGGTTAAAAAAGTCTAACAATTAAGTGGAATTTTCTTTGTCCAAACCCCCTAATAAATCTTCTTTGAACTTTCTCAAAATTGCTTCTTTAAAAGAAATTAAATCTTTTACATTATTCTGTAAGATATTGTAGATAATCTCATTATCAATTTCTAAATAAAAATGCCCCAATAAATTACGGAATCTTACCATTTTCGTAAGTTGAGTTCCTAATTCGTCGTTTATGATCTCAAGTTTAATTAAGATTTTTATAATATCTGTAAATGTTTCAGGTTTTTCTTTATTATTGAGAGTTACAATATGATTCCCAATGTCAATACATATATTTATAGAAATTTCTAAGGCTCTCTGCGCTGAGAAATAATTTTTATAGTTAGAAACGAACGCTTCTTTCCCAATCTCCTTGAGTTCACGTAAGTTTTCCAATATTTGGTCTAATTTATTAAATCTAGTTAAAATTAAATCTCGATTTACTTTAATCTTTAAGCACATCCATTATGGTCATTTTATCATACATATCTAGTATTGGTTTTATCTCCAAATAATCGTATAAAATTCTTATTTCAAACTCGTGCTGGGTTGTATCATCTTTGGAGTGGATATTAAGTCCATTTTTTATAATATTGTACAAAAATCGAGGTGTAGCATCGTTCAGAATGCATAAATCTACTTCAATTTTATTTCCGAATTCCTTCTCTATTTCCAAGCTTAAATCAACTAGATATAGATAATCTTTCTTAAATGTACTGTCTAAAAGAATTCCAAGATCTATATCACTAAATTCAGATTTATTACCTAAAACATAAGAACCATACAAATAACACAATAGAACTTCTTCTCGATTATTAAACACAATATTTATTATCCTTTTCAGCTCAGCTATCGATATTATCCTATGCCTTTCTCTTTCCATTATAATTTACAAACATTATTTTAATTTCATAATTAACTAATTATAAATAAAGCTCTACAGTCTAATAACTTTTTATCCCGTATCTAATATAATTCAATGCAAGAAATGATTTAAAGATTAAATTATGATTTTATTACAATTTAATAATTCTAACCTCATTTTTTGTTTAAATTAAAAAGAAAATTATATCATATCAAACAATTAACACGACAAAATAGCGACGATTTTAAAAAAATGAATTTCACGGCTAATTCATTACAAATTTAACTCTAAATTTCTGTAAATCTCATAGGATAAACGTAATTTAAATTAACGCTGTTAATCAATAGCTTAATAAGGATTTAACAATACTTTTATATGAGAAGAAGTAATTAATTTATAGGTAGGTTAAGGCAATTTAAATTAGTTAATAATCAACTTCACCGATAAAAATACAAAATCAATATTTTATATAAGGTGTGATGAGTAAGATGACTGACAATTCTTTTTCGTTGACTGATTTGTATCCAAAGTACGTTATAAATTCAAAGGGAGAAAAAAAACCTTTTGAAGAAACCAGCGTAGCAAAAATCCTTAACAAAGAAACAGGGCTCGATATGCATATCGCAGAAGAAGTTGCGGAAGATACCATTCGCAAAATTATTGGCCTTGGGATGGAGGAAATTACTACAAATTATATAAGGGAACTTATATGTGTTGAATTAACGCAGCGGGGTTTGCATAAATATAGAAATCTCTTTGCTCGAGCTATAAATTTGGAAAATATCTCCTTTAAGCTTGAAGACGATTTCTTAAGCAAATTTAAAAACAAACAGCCTGATTGGGGGACTCTCGGATATATTACATATAAAAGAACTTATGCTCGTTTAATTGAAACGGAAAATAGAAAAGAAGAATTTTGGGAAACTATTAGGAGAGTTGTGGAGGGGTGCTATTCAATTCAAAAGGAACACTGCATTAAATTAAGCCTTCCATGGAATGATGAGAAAGCGCAGAAATCAGCTCAAACAATGTTCAAAAAAATATGGAATTTTAAATTCTCACCTCCAGGAAGAGGGTTATGGATGATGGGGACGGAATTCATCGCTCGTCATGGTTCCATGGCTCTCAATAATTGCGGCTTTGCTTCTACAGAAGATATTGGTTTAAAATACTCTAAAGCGTTCGAATTCGTAATGGATGCTCTTATGTTGGGGGTTGGAGTAGGATTTGATACGAAAGGTGCTGGGAAGATTATAATAATGCAACCTGAAGAAGGTTATTTCGAATTTAAACTCCCAGATAGCAGAGAGGGTTGGGTAGAATCACTTAAATTAATGGTGGATGCTTACTTTCTTGGAAAACAAGTACCCAAATATGACTTTAGTTTGATTCGAGCAGCAGGAGAGCCAATTAGAGGATTTGGAGGGATTGCATCAGGTTCAGAACCTTTGGAGCAGATGTTAAAAGACGTGCAAGAAATTTTGAAATCCCGAATTGGTCAGAAAATTACTTCTCTCGATATTGTAGATATTATGAATTATATAGGAAAATGCGTTGTGGCTGGTAATGTGAGACGAAGCGCTGAAATTGCATTAGGTGATCCGACAGATTATGATTTTGTCACCTGTAAACAAGATCAAGAGAAGTTGTATTCTCATCGTTGGGCAAGTAATAATAGTGTTTTTGCTGTAAAAGGGTTGGATTATTCGTTCATTGCAAATCAAATTGCCGTCAATGGTGAACCAGGAGTTTTTTGGTTAGAGAATGCAAAAGCATATTCGAGAATGGGAGAAAAACCAGATTATAAAGATAAAAAAGCCGCCGGAGTCAATCCTTGCGGAGAACAGTCGCTCGAATCCTTTGAATTATGTTGCCTTGTCGAAAGTTTCCCATCTAGACATGATTCCTATGAAGAATTTCAAGATACATTAAAATATGCATATCTCTACTCCAAGTCGGTTACTTTAGTGAATACACATTGGCAAGAAACAAATGCTGTTATGCTTAAAAACAGAAGAATGGGAATTTCACAAACAGGTATAATTGAAGCATTTGTTAAGCATGGGAGAAGAAAAATTTTGGAATGGTGTGATAAAGCTTATAATTATCTTCAAGATTTAGATGAGCAATATTCGGGTTGGCTCTGTATTCCGCGTTCTATTAAGATAACTACAGTTAAGC
>CAZRBD010000105.1:12259-13623 GCA_964598265.1 uncultured archaeon | reverse complement strand
AGAACAAATGAATTATTACGGCATACCGGAATAGTTTTTGCTCCCAAAGTTCTTTGATTCTATTTATCATTTTAAATTTTAAATTCACTTAAGAATTAACTAACTATATCTTAAGTTCATAAATTATATTTCTAAGTTAAATGTTTTAAATCTTATAAAATCAAATAAACATTCTTTAACTATTAAAGAATTATTATGTGAACTAATATATGTCGAAGATCATTAATACTAAGATTATACTCTGGAAAATCAGTATAAGAATGATTATGTGAAATTTTTTAACTTATGTAAAATAAGTCACTTTGGTAAGAAGGATGGAAGAGAATAAAAAAGAAAACAATGAACCTCCATATTTCCGGTCTGAAACAGAAGATAAATATGGTCCTAGCTTAAATATTCTGGAACTATGGACCGAACAAGAGTTATCTAAAGGTAATTTAGAAAAAGCGATAAATTTTCTTGAGCAAGCAAAAACAGAAGCTAAAGCATGTCAAGAACTCGTTAAAATTGAATTATATGATAAATATATCAAAGAACTTCGTAGCGGCGAAAGAATCTCTATAAAAGGTTATCCTAAGAAGCGTTTGCTTCCTCATGGTATTGGACCTAAACCTGGCTCCCATATGTATGAATTAAAAGTAGAACGACATAATGTTGAAGATGATATAAGGAATCGCTCTGAGGAATTAATTCAAAAAGATTTGGAAATAATAAAGAAAATAGCACAGCAACAAAATATTGCGCAAATTAAGGAACTTGCTGAAAATATGGATCTAACCGAGGATAAAGCAATTTTCTTAATAAAAAAATATATTCATGAAAAGTATTTTAGAGCTATACTTTTTGAGGCAACAGGTACTATAAAATTCTTACAAGAATAATTTATCGACCCAAATTCCTATAATATCCATTAAAATCTTTTATTATTTTAGAGAAAAAATTAAAACAAGAAAAAAACTTACTTATTTAGTTAAATATCACCTTAAAAGTGTTTAAATAATGTCATTTATACAGCCTAAAGAATTGATATCAAATTTTGGGATTATTTTAGGAAATAGAGACGTATTTCCAGATCATTTAGTAAAAGATGGTAGAGAAGATATTATAGATGTCATGAATGAATTAGGATATGAATATGTTATTTTAGGTGAGGAAGATACACTACTAGGGGCAGTTGAGACGTATTCAGATGCTAAGAAATGTGCAGAACTTTTTAAAAAGAATTCTGATAAAATTTTAGGGATAATTTTATGCCTATGCAATTTCGGTGACGAAAAAGCGGTAGCTAATACGCTAAAATTATCAAATCTCAATGTTCCAGTTTTAATTCAAGCATCTTCAGATGAAATTGATAAAATGGATCG
>CAZRBD010000105.1:9703-12159 GCA_964598265.1 uncultured archaeon | reverse complement strand
AAGCTTAATTAAATTGGCAAAATTAGCTGTGGTGATTGAAGATTGGGTAATTGAAAATGAATTGGATGGTTTTGCCTTCCAATGTTGGCCTTCAATTCAAGATAACTTCGGTATTGTGCCTTGTGCCGTATTGAGCATGTTCAGTGAGGGATTAGTTCCAGCTGCTTGCGAAGTTGATATTTCTGGTCTTATCGGGATGTTGATACTCCAAACTGCTTCTGGAACACCATCAGCTTTACTTGATTGGAATAATAATTATGGTGATGATCCTGATAAAATGGTTTTATTTCACTGTAGTAACCTTCCCAAGTCTTTTTTTCAAGATACAAGAATGACGGTCCATCCAATTATTTCAGGTTTAAAAGGGGATAAAGCAAGTTTTGGAGTTATTCAAGGACGTATTAAAACTAAACCTTGCACATTGCTTAGAATCGAGACTGATGACTTGTATGGAGAAATTAAAGGTGTTCTGGTTGAAGGAACTTATACAGAAGATCCTCTAGAAACATTTGGAGGGTATGGAGTAGTTAAAATCCCAAATTTACAGAAACTACTCCGATTTTTATGTAAAGAAGGATTTAATCACCATGTAGCAGCTACGCTTAGCGAAGTAGGAGATATTGTCAATGAAGCTTTAACTAACTATTTAAGATGGAATGTTCATGCTCAATTATAAATTAAATTCAGGTTCTAAAACTCTTTTAATCCCTTTTTGATCAATTATAACTCTAAACTTTTTATAATGGATTGTATTTACTTTTTTTCCTTTAAACGAAGTTAACTTTAAGACAAGATTTACATGATATACTTTTGAAATAGGGATAATTTCAACCTTTTTTTTATCTCTATTCCATTTAGATAAAAATTGAATTGGGTCGTCAGCATATCTTAAAAAACCTCTAACATTAAAACGAATAACATCTGAAATATCTCTTCTTCTTGTATGGAATTGCTTTATTTTTTTGTTGAATAGCGTTATTTTTTTCTCATATAGAATAACTTCCTCTGGTTTACCTTTTTCTTCTATCGAACTAATATTGCTGGATCTCCTAATTCTCAAAATCTCTGGAGGAATCTTATTTTTACTTTTAAAATTTACTATTTCTTTACTTTTTCCAATTTTTTCTTTATTAAATCCATCTACAATATCAATACGCTGATCTGGGAACATTGATCCTACTGCTTTCTGTGAAACTCCACGAATATTATCTTTAATTCGATCTTTAAGCATGTAAATTACAACAGTAGCAATAATAAAGGGAATAGAATACATAGCAAAGAATGAAAGGATTAAAAAACCAAAAAATAATGAAAAAAACATAGCAACTCCCGCTGCTACTGAATAAAATATTTCTAAAGATTGTGATTTTGGATCTTTTTTCTTTTTTTCTAAATATAAAACACCTTGCACAAATTTTTTCATAATCCCTTCTTGGTAAGAAAAAGTTTCATTATTAGCGTTTTCAAGAATAATTAATGAGCTCTTTAAGTATTCACGATGCTTTTGTTCTTTTTCGATTACCTCAATCATACTAATTTTGATCTCTTGACTAAATTTATCTTCAAAAACTTTTAAAGATCTTGTAAGCCACTTTTCAATCTGTAAACTAATATATTCATCAGCAAACTGAAAAGCCTCACGTAATTTTATCGGAATTTGGGACATTAAAATTTTAGTTCCCATCAATTCCAGTTTCGCCTGTAATATTTTTATTGATTCGAGATAAGAATTTATCATTTCTAGTACATTATATTTTTTTTTTAAGTTGTTATAGTTGTTCTGAATGTAATTAAATTGATGTCTTAAAGAAACTTTTATTATATCTGCGAGTAAGCACAATTCTCTTTGAATTTTAGTTATGATATCCCTATTAGATTTCCTATATTCAATATCTTTCAATGCTTTCATGATTGTATTCATTGGAGAAAGCTCGTTTCGCTTATCTAATATTTCCTCTATAGACATTTTAGGGGTTTTAAACCTTATTCGATTGTTGATATCTGAAAAAAATTGCTCTTTACTATATGAATCCTTATTTATTTGTAGAGAACTAGGAATAAAGAGATATGTGGCAAGAACGTATGATGTTGTCTTTTTCTCGGTTATTTCCAATGTATAATCTATTTTTGATTCAAAGTTATAAAGATCATGACGTTCAATTGACGATTCTTTCCAATCTCTGATTTTTTCATTATCCTTAACTTTTAAAATCACCAATATATCATCACTTTAAGCTTTATTTTAATAAAAAGGATAAAAAAGAGAAATATTCTTCACTCTCTTATGAAGTAAGAATAAATACAAATCTAAAAATTTATTTCTTTCTTTTAATTGATAAATCTTTTTGAAAAAAGTTTGATTCTATGAGTTTTTTTTTCTCCAAATCATTATCAATGAGAAATTCAAACTTATTATTAATATTGTTTACTTCCTGATAATCGAATAGTCGTTTCTA
>CAZRBD010000105.1:0-9693 GCA_964598265.1 uncultured archaeon | reverse complement strand
ATCACATCCTATCCATTTTCTCTTTAATTTTTCAGCCATCAGCAAGGTTGTACCAGAACCACAAAAAAAATCAGCAACTAAGTCTCCTTCATTAGAACCTATTTTAATTATTCTTTCTAGCAGATCATGATGCTTTTGTGTAGGAAAGCCTGAATATTCTTTTGATGCGGGTTGTAAACAAGGGATTCGCCATACATCATCCATTTTTTTGTCAGTTACGATTCTATATATTACATGTCCTTTCTCATCCTTTACGTTTTTTAATACCCCCTTTACCATCTCTCTCTTTAATTGTTTTATAGGTTTTTCTCGGGGTATCCTTATTTGATTGAAGGTATATTTATTTGATTTTGAATAGACTAAAATCGTATCATGAGCTCTTGGCAGATTTTTCTTTCCCGCAGAATATTTGTTATAATAGTACCATATTATATTATTCACAAACTTGTTTGATCCAAAAATTTCATCGAGGATGAGTCTTAAAAAATGATTCGCGTGCCAATCTGAATGAATAAATAATAGTCCCTTTTTTGATAATAATTTTCGAAATAAATTTATTCTCTCATAGAGCATTTGTAAATAAGAATCAATATTTTTATCCCAATGATCATAATACGCTATAGAATTATATACTTTATTATCGTATTCAATCTAGTAATTATAATTAGTACCCGAGAAAAACGGTGGGTCGATATAAATCAAATCTATTTTTTCTTCAAATTCATTTAACAAATGATATAATACTTCTAAATTTTCACCCCAAAATAACTTATTCCTCCACTCTGAGGCGTTCTTGTTTAATTTAAATTCACCATTTTTAGAATATGGATGTAAATTAAAAGTTTGAAAAAAATTAGAATATGTGGCTTTTAGATCTTCTATACTGGAGGTATTATCTGTTTTATCTTTCCAGATTATATTAACCATTCTTTTAGTAAAAATAATTATAATTAATTATTCTAATTTTAACAGTAACTCGTCAAATTCTCTGTCACTTAAGAAACCCTTGCGTATCATAATATTTTTAATTTCTTCAATGAGTTGGGGGCCTCCCTTAGCTTCTGCTAATGTTTCCTCTAATGATTCTTCAAGAGATTTAACTTTCATTGAGAGTTCATTTATTTCATTTGCTTTACTTTCTCGATCTTCTTTTAAATTCTCTATCTGTTCATTTTTATTTGAGAGAGTTGTTTTTAATTCTTTTTTAAGGCTTTCAATTTCATTTTCTTTTTGAGTTAAATCATTTTTGAGATCTTCCTTCTCCTTCTCCATTCTAGAGGTAATTTCATTTTTATCCTTTTCAAAATTTTCAACTTTTTTAGTTGCCTCAGTTACTTTATTTTCTAAATCTGAGATTCTAGTTTTTGATTCAGAGAGGTTCTTTTCTAAATCTGCTTTACCGGCCCTTAATTTATTAATTTCCGCATCAGCATAAAGCTTTTCCTCTTTTACTCTCTCAAAACTTTTTTTAGAAGTCGTAAGAGTCTTGTTATAATTTTCCACTTTTTGCTCAGTTTCAGATAAGTTTTCTTTCACAATTTTTAATTCCTCGGTTGTCTTTTCCAATGTTTTAGTCTTTTGAGCTAGCTGTTTTTCTAAATCATTTATCTTAGATCTAAGATCTAGTAAGATTTTTCCCTCAACAGAGAGTTTTTTCTCAGGCTTTTCTTCTGCTTTCGCCCAATCTATGCTAATTGTATCTTCACCTTTTTCTAGATTTTTATTTAATTTTCCTTTATATTTATTTTAAAAACTTTTCATTAATATAGATTATTAGGATAATTTACTTTCCAATAGTATCGATTATTTATTTTTCCCAATCTTGTTCTAATTGTTCAAATTCTTTATCCGTCAAAAATCCTTTAACTTGAATTGAACTTTTAATTTGAGAGAGTAATTCAGATGCTTTCATGGCTTTAGTTGTTTGTATTTCAAACGTCTTAAATCTTTTAATCTCTTCATTTGTTTTATTCATTTCCTTTTTTAATTCTTCTTTTAAGAATTCGATATCTTTATCCCGATTAGTTAATTCATTTTTGAGGGTTTTGAGTTCTTCATCTTTTTTTAATAGGTCTTTAGCTTTATCTAACATATCTTGTTCTTTATTTTGGATATTAATTTCTTTAATTAATAATTTTCTCTCCATTTCCTCAGAATTTCTCACGTTTACACTTAACTGTTTTTCAAGATTGGTGATTTTTGCAACCGCATCAGTAAGTTTTTTATCCAACTCTGATTTTACTGATCTTAATTTGGAAACTTCTATATCTGTATGAAGTTTTTGCTCTCTTACTTTATCTAATGATTTTCTTGAAATAGATCTTCTTTCAGTTAGCTCAGTTAAACTTATTTCTCGTCCGGCTAACTTTTCTCTCGTCATTTTCCATTCGACTAATGTTTTTTCTAATTCTGTTTGCTTTTTAGTTAATTCCTGTTCTAGATCCTTTGCTTGAGTTCTAAGTTCTAATAAATACCTTCCTTCAACAGATAACTTCTTCTCTGGTTTTTCTTCTGCTTTAGTCCAATTGATACCTATTTTTATTCACATCTTCTTCATTTATGTTATTACTTGTTAATGCTATCTTCATTTTCAGATTTATCTTTTTCAAATAATCAGAAAAATTAATTTTTTACAAATATTAATTTTATCAGTAAAAAAAATATTGAATCATTAAAATATACTGACTTTTAATGAATAAATGGTTAAAATTGCAATAGGAACTGCTGGTTGGGATTATAAAGATTGGATCGGTTCATTTTATCCTAGTAATTTAAAGAGATCAGAACATTTAGAATTTTATTCTAAGTATTTTGATATAGTTGAGATTAACAGTACATTTTATAATCTACCATCAAGTAGTATGGTTGAAAATTGGTATAATCGTGTTCCACAAGATTTTCGATTTATTGTAAAAGTATGGCAAAAGATATCTCATAATTTAAATGATCCCGATATCGATTCTCATATTTATGCTTTTTTTTCAAGGATTAGACGACTAAAGAATAAAATAAGAGGCTTTTTAATACAATTTCCACCATGGTTCAAATTCTCAGAAAAACATTTAGAACAATTAATTAGTTTACTTAAAGAGATACCAAGAAATTATCAGTATTTTATTGAATTACGAGACAATTCATGGTTTAAACCAGAAATACTAACTCAATTTGTAAACAGTAAAATTATTCTCAATACAACCTATAAACCCAATTTAGAACCATTTTATTTACAAAATCAGGAATTTTATTATATTCGACTTATAGGTGATAGAAAACTCACAAAATTCAACCGAATACAAAGAGAGCAAAAAGATTCAATCATGAATCTTAATGACAATATCCAAAAAATAAGAATCTCTCCAGAAATCCATGAAATCTTCATAATTGTCAACAATCATTTTGCGGGTTATGCTCCTGAAAGCGTAATTTATTTAAAACAAAACTTTGGAATACCATATCTTAATTTTACTACTCAAAAAAACCTATTTGATTTTTTAAAATAAAATAGCAAAAATAAAACTAATTATGCTTTTAAACCATCATCAGAAAGTTTAAATATATTCAGTTTAAATAATTTTTTATGGACATTATAGATAACTTAAAGAAATTGGGAAAAAATTGGCGGCTTTTACTGTTAGTTATTTGGTTGTTAGCAGGTACAGCGGTAATTCCACATCCTAATCCTATAGTTTCCCTTATAGGAATTTTGATATTCCTTCCATTTTTAGTATTTTTAATGTTCTTATTCTTACTCTCTCTTCTTTCGAAGAAAGATATCTTTGAATATTCAGTAGGAAAGACAATTTTGTTTTTAGTAATTTCATTACCAATTATGCTCATAATTTCAATTATTCTTGTATTTTTGTTTGCTATTTCAATTATTACGTACTTTTTCTTTACATCGTGGTTTATCCTTTATGGGAGTTATTTAATAGGAAAAAAAGTTGATGATAGTTTGTTAAAAGTACCTGCGATTGGTGGTTTTTTAAGGTTTCTCGTATTTTTTGGAGGTTTAGCGGTTGCTCTTTTATTATTATTTCTCTTTTATATAGGACCTACCGTATTTGGTTCTTATCTTTCAATTATATTAGAAGATCCTCTTGAACCATTTCCTTGGTACCTTAATGGTGTCTTTATTCTTGTCGGGGGCATTCTCATTGGACTTGCAATAATATCCCTAATCTATATGTTTAAAAAGAGTTTTCCTGGATGGTTTGGAGTTTTTGCTATATTAGTTTCATTCTATACATTATTTTTAGTTTTAAAAATCTATCTCGGTGGTGTTAAAACCGACCCAGAAGAGATTGGATCAATTTGGGCTTATATCGGAATGATCCTTCCAGATCTTTTTATTGTTTTTTACTCCCTATCAACCCTCTTAGGTTCAAAAGCAGAACTTTTGAGCAAAAGATTTAAAAAATTTGGTCTTGATTCTGTTTTGATTTGGTTAATCCTTTCAAAAGTAGCGTATGAATTTATCCACTACTTTCCCTATGAAATCTTTGATTTAGTTAATTATCCACTAACTGATTTATTAAGCACAGTGAATAATGATCTTGTTAATGCCCTAAAGAATATTGCGGTTTTATTATTTTTTATAGCATTAGTAGTTATCATTGGAATATACGAGATAAACAAATATCACAAAGATAGGAAAGCACCAAAAGAAGAAGGGGAAAAAGAACTAGAAGTATATACATTTGAGACAAGTCTTGAAGAACCTCAACCTATCACAGAAGAAGGATCAGAACCCCAAGAAGAATTGGAACCAAACGGATCGAAATAAGATTTTGAATCAAATGATGAAAAAAGCGATTAAAGTTATCACTCTATAATTAGCTCAAAATTAACTTTTTTACTATTTTATATTTCTTAAATTGCTAGGACATAACACATTTAATTTGTACTATCATTCTTTTTCTATAAATTAAAAATTCTTTATAGATTAATAGTTTAATAATTAGATTTATTAAACAGATAATCAAGAAATGTCATACTTCATTTCTAAATGGTGTGTATTACGAGTAATTCAGAAACCAATGTTGAGGAACTATTTCTCGGAAATTTTGAAAAATTATCTTTAAAAATTGAGCAGCTTACTGCTGAGATCTCTAAAATGAAATCAAAGTTAGATAAAAATTATAAGATCAATAGAACTTTTGGGCTTAAATCTTTACGAGCTTCAGAACCCTTAGGATTCGCTAAAGATGTAGTTGGTATAGGGAGCCCCACAAAAAGGTATCTTCTTTCGTTAAGATCAATTACAGAAGAATGGAAGGGTAGGAAGAATGATATTTTGATTGCTATCCGACAACAAGAAAAGGAAACTAATATGGACATAAAAGCTCTTGGTATAAGAATCCCTATTACTGATACAAAAAATTTGCGTACATTGGCTAAACAAATCATCTCTCTCTTATACATATCTTGTGAATTACGTGGAATTCCTGTCAATGAAATTTTAAGAGAAATCTTAACAGAAATAAATGATGGTTCAAAAAAAATGATTCAAGAAGTTAAGACAAAAATGATCTTTCATTAATCTCTCATTAAGTACTATTTATTTACCTCCTAACTCATGTGAAACTCACAAACATATGTTGAAAATACTTCGTGAAACAACTCTTTCACGAAGTTTCGGAATGAGCGGGATGCTATTGTTAGCTCAATTATCTTTAGTTTCTTTAGATCTCACAATAAAATAGATAAATCAAAATCAGATATTACTATATAAAAACAATATATTATTTATTGTACAAATGGAAATAAGAGGTAATCCATCCAACAAAATGCAAAATTAAAGTAGTGGTTAAATTAGTGGTTAAATATATTCTATCGGCAACCTTCAGTAAAGATTTTAAAGATCCTTCTACAGATCAAACCCTACCCGCGCATGGCAAAAAATTCACGCATAATGGAGTGGATATCTATGAAGTTGAAAATAGTAAAATTAAATCTTGTACAACATATACTAATCCTCAATTACTCATGAATAAACTTCTTGAAGAGTAGAAAGCTCAATTACCTGAAGGAAGGGGATTTCTGGTGAAATTAGGTTAAAAACAGAATCATTAGATTAATTTATTTCATTTTCTTCCAAATGTAAAAAGAACTTTAATATTCCAATGTAAACCATCTTCGAAACTATATTTGTGAAAACTTTTTGTGAGTTCCTCCTTTAATTTTTCAAGATTTTCTGAACTAATTCTCTCCATTTCTCCTCGATAACCCGCAGACCATAAATCTTTCCATAATTCTTCTGCATTTTCACAAATTAACTCTTTTTCCTCTATTTTATTGTGAACATCTTTATAACCTGCTTTGATCAAAATTTTCTGCATACCTTCAACAGTTTCAAATTCAGAAACTTCAGGTTCTTCTTCTTGTCTATCTTTTTCTTTATTTTTAGGTAAATATTTCTCAATTAAATCATGAAGCCATTTTCTGTCATTAAATTCATTTCTACAAAAAGTAGAAAGTCCTATCCGTCCAAAAGGTTTAAGCACTCGATATGATTCATTGAGGGCGATTTCATATTGAGGAAAGAAAAATATACAGAACCCATAAAGTGCTATATCAAATGTATTATCTTGAAATTTTAAATTTTCTGCATCCATCTGCATCATTTTAGCATTAGAAAAACCTCTCTTAATGATTTCTTCAGAAGTTTTTTGTACCATCCCTTCAGCTAAATCAATACCAATTACCGATCCTTGAAGACCAACTTTCTTCAATGCTGGAAAAAGTAAAGCTCCTCTACCTGAAGCCACGTCAAGAACCTTAGCTTTTTTTGGAATCTCTGTGAGTTCAACTAACTGTTTCCCGAAATTATAAAAAAATAATTTAAAACCTACTTGATCATATGTAGGAGCAGCTCGAGTAAATATACCTGCCCAAACCTTTTTAATATCAATTTTATTCATCTAATCACTCACTTTTAAAAAAAAATAAAATTAGATTAGGATTGTAAATAATTCTTAAGTTAATATATTTTAAAAGAATTTCTCTTACATCATGAGATTCAGTCAAAAAATTTCTTCAATTGATTAAATTTCTTCTAAATTCTATTCATGAATAGATATTGTTTTAATATATTAAGATCATTTTAAGTGATTAAAAATGAAATTTTTAAAAATGGTGGAAAAGGGAAAATGAATTATGAAGATATAATATTTGAGAAAAAAGATAGGATAGCTCGTATAACTATTAATAGACCTGAACGATATAATGCGTGTACCCAGAAGACTGTTCACGAATTAATAGATGCATTTAATCTCTGTATGGATAAAGAAATAGGTGTCGTGGTCTTTACTGGCGTTGGAGAGAAAGCGTTTTGCACTGGTGGTGATCAATCAACCCGAGAGAAAGGTGGATATAAGGGAGGATACATACTACCCTTGGAGGTAGGATAGCAACGTGTAACCCATTTAATTCGCACACTGCCCAAACCAGTTATTGCTCGACTAAATGGTTATGCTATTGGGGGAGGACATGTCTGGCATGTGAACTGTGATCTTAGTATAGCAGCGGAACATGCACAGTTAGGTCAAGCAGGACCACGTGTAGGATCTTTCGATCCAGGTTATGGAACTGGAGAATTAATGAGATGTGTTGGAGTTAAGCGTGCAAAAGAAATTTGGTTTCTTTGTCGACGATATACTGCACACCAAGCTTTAAAAATGGGATTGGTCAATGCTGTTGTACCATATGACAAACTTGATGAAGAAGTAGATAAATGGTGCCAAGAAATTTTAGAAAAAAGCCCAATCGCTTTAAAAATGCTGAAATATGCTTTTTTGGCTGAGACTGATGGAGTTACTGGTATCACTCAATTAGGAGTGGGTGGTTTATCCCTTTATTACGGAACAGATGAAGCTGTAGAAGGAAAAGATGCATTTATAGAGAAACGAAAAGCTGATTTTAATCGATTTAGGAAATAATGAAGAAGATTATAGGAATTAAAAACCAAGTTAGAATTACGACTATTCTTTTTTTTCATCTTATCCTTCGTCTTAGTAAAGTAAAAAAAAAACACGAAATCACCTTATTTATGTAATAATAATAGAGGTTTTTATGAGTAAGAATTTATTTAACATTAATTTTAAAATAAAATTTTAATAATTAAGATGACTCAACAAGTTTTATGTGAGAATTGTGGTGAAAATACCACTCCTAAAGTATATGAATGTGAAGATTGCAATAATCAAATATGTGACACGTGTGCTAACATTTGTAAGAATTGCGGGGAACATTTCTGTGACGCATGCTATCACGATCATAAACAAAAATGTAAATAGATGAAAGGAAGCTATATTATTGTAATTTTTTTGCCCATAAATAAAATAATTGAAATTGGAGCATTAGGGGAATTATCCTTCCCTTCAGGGTTTTATTATTATGTTGGATCAGCTATGGGTAATACTTCAACTTCATTGGAAAATAGACTTAAGAGACATGTCTCTGGGTCAGAGAATAAAAAAATTCATTGGCATATTGATTACTTATTAAAAGATCAGGAATGCTTTATTGAACGCATATACGTTATTCCCTCTCAACAGAGGTTAGAATGTTTTCTTGTAGGAGAGATTCAGGAAGCTTCAGACAGTTCTATAACAAATTTTGGCTCTTCTGATTGTGAATGTAAGAGCCATTTACTCTATTTTGAAGAATGTAGGAGTTTCATATAATATTGAAATCATCCAATCAAGATTATGGGAATTATCAAAACCACAATCAATAAAATTTCAAATAAAATCCCAGCTCTTTTATAATTCCATTTAGGGAGCCATCCTAAAAATTTATCTCTAAACCGGTCAACTATTTTATGAAGATAATATTTATCCATCCATTTACTCTCTATATTTCTTTTAATTTTTCTCTTTTGAATTGGTCTTAAAATAAACCAGTCCCAGATATCTATAAGGTTAGCAAACACCATTCCTAACCAATAGGGGATGGCAAAGAAAATAATTGAAAATAGAGATAAACCAATTATTATGACATGCCAAATAATCCAAAATTTATCACCTTTTTGAACTTCCGGTGTGTGGTATGTAATTATTGCGATTCCGTCTACAATTATGTGCGATAAAAAAGCAAAGATAATTGTAAAAATAATATTAAATGGCAATAAAAAATACTTAAAGCATAGAATTTGAATAACAACGGCTACGAGATTATGAGTTACAGTTTCCAAGATTGTTATTAAAATGGATAGTTTTGATATTTTTATGAAATTAAACAAAATCCTTAAAATTTTTTAAACTTGAAATTAAAATTAAATTATAATTGTAATCCATAAAGAAAATTAAATTAAATGTGATAAAATATGGGAAAAATGTTAGAAGGAAAAGTTGCAATCGTTACTGGTGCTGGGCGGGGTTTAGGGAGAGAAGAAGTTTTATTGATGGCTAAAGAAGGCTGCAATTTGGTGGTGAACGATTTAGGTGCGGCCTTTGATGGAAGCGGGGCTGAAACCAAGGTTGCTGATCAGGTAGCTGAAGAATGTAGAAATTTAGGCGTAAAGGCTGTAGCTAATTATGATACAGTCACAGATTTTAATAAAGCTAAAGCAATGATAGATCAAGCAATATCTGAATTTGGAAAATTGGATATTGTTGTGAATAATGCTGGAATTTTAAGGGATAGAATGCTCTTTAATATGACAGAACAAGAATTTGATGATGTTCTAGCAGT
>CAZRBD010000104.1:0-13643 GCA_964598265.1 uncultured archaeon | reverse complement strand
TTATTCCATCTTCTGTTATTGTAAAAATCGCATCACTCTCAGCAATATTTGGTGCATCAACGACTTTAGCGACTCTTTGTTCTCCTTTTCCTTTTCGTAAATAGATTCTGATTGTTGATCCATGGGCTACTATATGACCTCCGGTATGTGTTGTAGGATTCCCATAAAATACATCTGGTTTAGATGATACCTGATTTGAAACCACAACCGCTAATTCATCATATATTTCTGTTAATCTTAATAGGTCATGAATATGAGTATTTAATTTCTGTTGTCTTGTTGCCAATGTGCCCCTTCCTATATATTCGCTGCGGAAATGACCAATAAGTGAATCTACTATAACCAATTTTATGTTTTTTTCTTTAATTATCTTATTAGCCTCTTTTGCTAATAAAATTTGATGGTCACTATTATATGCTCTTCCAAGGATTGTGTTTTTCAATATAGTTTTATAATCTAAATCTCTCCCTATGGCCATTTGAATTAATCTTTCCGGTCGAAATGTTCCTTCAGTGTCTATGTACAACGCATTCCCCTCAAGGCCACCATTTTCATATGGTAATTGAACATTTACACATAATTGATGACATATCTGCGTTTTTCCTGTTCTATATTCACCATAAAGTTCAGTAACTGCTCCTGGTTCAAAACCACCTATTAATAAATCATCAAAATTTTGACTACTTGAAGTTAATCGATTTAAAGCCTTCCTTTTTTCCCATATTTTATCTGCTGATTTGAATCCCATTTTTTCAATATCTTGAGCAGATTTAATTATCTTTTCGGCTGTTTTTTCACCAATTCCTGCCTCATCCATCAATTTATTCAATGGATACATGGCTAAAATTCTAATAGATAGAATTCCTGCATCTTTCAACTTTTTTACTGTAGCATCTCCAACACCGGGTAGATCTTTCAATTCAAAAGATGATTCCGAATTTTGAGATTTTTCTTCCTCCTCTTCTTTAGATGGGACTTTTTTTTTTGCCATAGTTTATAAAATTTTATTTGAATTTCTTTTAAATTCGTTTTCTTATGAAATAATTATAAAACTAATAATAAAAAGTTAGTAGAGGAAATTAAGTTTATTTTTCTATTTTGCCTCTTTTCCACTCCGCGTTATAAGTAGCAATACAAAAAAGAGTACGACCGAAAATAGGAATGTCAAAACTCCCATAGCTTCTGGAAGCCAAATGTAGCTTATATAGAGAAACGGAATAATGAAAATTCCTATGTAAATGATAAACACTGGTAATGGAACATCCTCATCTTTAATATCAATGATTAGTGGAATAATGATTAATAGGATCAATAATGTCGCAGAAATTTTAAAACCTAATACAATACTTGGATTAAAATTCACCACTTCTGAGTGAATATTCGGTAGCCAGAAAAATGCCATTCTTTCTAAGTAATTCTGTAAAGAAACATTAACTACTGGTAAGATCGCACTGATTATTAGTAGAATTAATATGCTCAGAGTGAGATATAATAGAATTTCATTAATATCTTTCTCCTTTTTAAGATAAACTCCAATTGTATCACGTAATAATGTGATATCCCATAAAATAACTAAAATCAGAAACGCTAATACCGGATCATACCCTAACCCCCAAATGGTACTAGCGGGTATCACAGCTACTAAATAAGCTATATATGCATATTTTTCATTCCTTTTAAACAGATCAAAAAACAAAAATATTCCAAATATTACAAATAATGTACCAACTATAATTATTGCATTAATATCTATTGCCATGATTCTTCCTTTTTTTTTATGATTAAAAAGTAATTAATTATAATATAATTAGATCTATTTATTTTAAATTTTTAATTCTCTATTGTCAATTAAATATTAATTTTTTTATTCTTCTAATTTTAATAAATTTAACGTAAAGGGGAGTGTGGTAACGAAAAAACCGTAACTAAACGTTCCTTTGGGGCAATTTTTCTAAGCGGTCTAAAGAATTGTTTATCGAAATTAGTTGCTGGAGTATATTTTCTAGGGAGAAGACGTGTAGCCCATAAATCAATAACTTCATTAGGATAACCTGCAATTGGGCGCCAACTAGCTATTATCGGTAAATTTTTATAAGTATTACTTAATCCAGACTTAAATTCAGCCATATGATCAGCCAACACATTGAGAATTGCTAAACCATAGACATTTAGTGGTTTTTTTTGGCTTTTAGCTATTGCTTCGTGCAAGACATCAGGAGGAACTGGTCCTAATGGTTCTAATAGTCGTGATGTCCTTTCCGGGGCAATTTCTTCTAAGAATTCCTGATATTCACCCCAATCTGAATCTTGGGCTGATTTTACCCGAAACTCCTTTAAAGCATTAAAGTTATCAAATTCCATTATTTGAATGACTTGGCAATACCACTCAACATAATTCGACCATGCTGCAATCAAACGCGCTCCTAAACGTTCAGATGTTGGTACAAAGTGTTCTTGAGCAAATTTAACAAATTTATCAAGAGTTTCTGGACTGGCTGGTGTGATATTGTATTTTTTTTCTACATAAATCATGATTAAATCACTTGATTATTAACATAAAATTGATTTTAAACTTATTGAATGGAACCTAATTGCTCCCAATTTTAATTCTGAAATAAGAGGAGATAAGAAACCTAATATTGTTAAATCGCTTAGAGATATGCTTGCATCTTTCGGGAGAGGGGGCGGGTCTCATAATCTTGAAAAGATAAGAATATTGACTTCTGATGAATATAATAAGCTTCTTGGAATAAATGTAGCGGCATTAAAAGGTACATTGTTAGACAATATGGACGAGTATGAAAAATTTAACTATTTAAACTTTAACCCTTTAATAATTTAATATTAGTTAATTCACTTAGAAGTTATTACTTGGAAATACTTTTCTAATATCTCATTTCCTATTTTTTTTAGAAATTTTAAATTTTTTCGGTATTTTTTAGCTATTTTCTATTAAACTTATATTCTTTATGTTTATATCGTCAATTCAGTTATAATTTTTTCCCATCTGAGAATTATCTCTTGAGCCTTATCTTTTTCTTCTGACTCAGCAGATAACAGTATTGCATCTCGGTATAATGCTACTTTAATATTTAAATAGACATCCTTTTCTACTATCTTTAATTCATTAATTATATCATGGTATTTATATCCATTTTCCTCTGCTGCTTCCCTTAATCGATTGTGAATATTATCCTTCAATTCGGGTGAAATTGGAACCGTTTTGTTATTTTTTATGCCTTTTGGAAATCCTCTTATTAATGAGCTCAAAAGGTCTTTTTGGGCAGTCATTATTTCAAGAATCTTAAGTAGAATGAAGTTACCAGAACTGATGGGTGAAAACTCTGGGAAATAAAACTTGAGAGTATCTGCAGCAGCAAAGCAAGCTCGTTCTTCTCTAATTTGTCTTGAAATTTCACCTGGAAAATTTTCAACTTGTTTAAGCGGAAATCCGCTATCTTTAATAAAATTCCTTACCACTGGAGATATAGAAGGAGTTGTAATAATAGTATTTGCTTTTGATCTTAAAATTCTTTTATCAAAAGTGATAAACAGCATTAATAAATCTTCGAAATTAATTTCTAATCCGTTTTCATCAATAACGAGAATTCTTGATCCATCTACGTCAAAACAAACACCGAGATGACTGTTTGATGCCTTCACAATATCTGCTGTATTTCTAATAGTATTAATACTTGGTATAGGACTCGCAGATCTTTCACGGTAATGAGTATTTAAAGCTATAACTTCCACTCCAATGTCATTAATTAATAGCGGTGTGATTTTGCCCGTAGGGCCATATGAGCAATCTACTACTATTTTTAAATTAGCTTTTCTAATCTTTTTTTTATCAACAAATTGCGAAAGAGATTTAATGTAGATATCCGCAGTTTGAGGAATGGCAGTTATTTGACCAATTTCGTTAGGATCAACACGTCTAACATTTAGAGGATATGTATTAAATGATTCTATTATTTTTAGAATTTCAGATTGTGCTAATTCGATTCCTCCCGCATCTAAGAATCTAACTCCTACATCTTCACTATATAGATGTCCTCCCGATAGATATACCCCTCCGCTTGCGCCAAACCGCCTAATTGTAAATTGTAAAAGTGGAAAAGTACAATCGGAAAGATTTAAAAGGTTAATTCCGGTAGACATTAAACCTGAAGTATAAGCTCTTTTTAACATCACACTATCATTATGATAATCCCTGCCCATTACGATTGATTCATTTTGATTAAACAAACTGCCATGAATCGACCCAATAGAGCTTGAAATTTCGGGAGTGAATACATAATTTGCTCTACCAATGATTCTTCCATCCTTGTGTAACTCATTAAGGTTTTTAATCTGATTATTTTGAACCATCTAATACTCTTCTTTTGATTACACGGTAAATTTTCAAGTGGAAATTATATATTATTCCTAGCTTGATTAGGCTATATAACTTTAACTATTTTTAATAATTTTTCTATTCTCTCCAGTATTTAAGAAATGAAAAATATTATTAAATTAATCTAGTTCTAATTATTTAATTACTAGCACAAAGATGATTTAATTGACTGAGATCGGAAGTTTTTGCTTTGTTTTGCATGCTCACTTACCGTGGGTTATAGGGCATGGTGTATGGCCCCACGGAATGGATTGGATAAATGAAGCTGCAGCTGAGACTTATGTTCCCTTATTAATGGAATTAAATAAGTTAATTGATGATGGATATCATCCAAAACTTACTGTTGGCCTCACTCCAGTTTTATGCGAGATGCTACGGAACCCTCGATTTATAGATAGTTTTATGGGTTATCTAGATGAAAAATATAATGCCGCTACGGTTGATTTTGAAGAATTTACTGAAAATAAGTACAAAGAGGGAAGAATTAAATTAACTAAATGGTGGCAAGAATTCTATACGCGTGTGAAGGACAACTTTATTCATAGATATAATAAAGATATCGTCGGTGCGTTTAAAAATCTACAAGATCAGGGACTTTTAGATATAATTACATGCGGAGCGACACATGGATATGTCCCACTTCTCTCTAAAGAAACTTCAATAGATGCTCAATTTAAAACTGCCGTAGATAGTTATAAACGACACTTCGGAAGGGCTCCTACGGGTGTATGGTTGCCAGAATGTGGTTACCGGCCGGGGTATAAGTGGAAAAATCCTATAACAGAAGAAGAATATGAGCGTCCAGGTATCGAATATTTTCTTGCTAAAAATGGGTTAAAGTATTTTTTTATAGATTCTGCTTTATTATTAGGAGGAAAATCACAAGGAGTTTATGCTGCTAGATTTCCTTTGCTTGCAGAACTCTGGAAACAATTTGAATCTCAGTACGAAGAAATCCCAACTTCATTTGAAAAATCTCAATATGAACCATACCTTGTAGCCACAGCGCCCTCAACTGGAGCCCCTGTAGGATTTTTCACAAGAGATGAAAAAACAGGAATTGTGGTATGGTCAGGAGAACATGGATATCCTGGATGTGCTGAATATTTAGATTTCCATAAGAAACATTATCCTGGTGGGTTGAAATACTGGAAGGTCACTAGCCCAAAGCTTGATTTGGGTAAGAAAATGCTCTATTGGCCAGATGATGTACCGGGAAAGTTAGATGAAAATGCCGACCATTATGTGAATTTAGTTAAGGATATCTTAAAAACTTATAAAAATGATACAGGAAAGAATGGCATCGTAGTAGCTCCTTATGATGCGGAGCTCTTTGGCCATTGGTGGTTTGAAGGAAATTGGTGGATTGCACGAGTTCTTAGGTGGATTGAAGACGATCCAGAAATAACTTTAACAAACACCCGGCTCTATCTTGAAGCTAATCCTCCAAATAAAGTTGTGAGTATAATTGAAGGTTCTTGGGGTCAAGCATCCTCACATTGGGTCTGGCTTAACGAATGGACGACTTGGACATGGGAAAGAATATATGAATGTGAAGCTAAAAGCGAAGAAATTATAGCTAAGTATAAAGATTCGCATGATCCGAATCTTATCAAAATTCTCAAACAGATGGCTCGGGAATTATTGTTACTTGAGAGTAGTGATTGGCAATTTTTAATAACTACTTGGTCGGCAAGAGATTATGCAGAGAATAGGATCGCATTACATTACGAGAACTTTAGTAGACTTTATAACATGGCGACCACATATGCGAGTGGTCAAAACGTTGAAGAAGGGGAGTGGCATTTTCTTGGGAGTATTGAATCCAATGATGATTTATTTGAAGCTATTGATCTCGAACCTTTTGCGAAAAAATGAAAAAATTAAGTTTCTGTTAATTATTTGAGATCCAATTTTTCTAATCATTTTTTAAAATTATAGGAGAGAAAGGTTTACTCGATATAGAACCAAATGCTAAACAGTACACGTGCTAAATGGCTATTTTTTTCTAAGAAATTTTAACTTTATCTTTTTCTTGAATATATTTTTTTACAAGTTTTAAATAATAAAATTAATAATCTTTGAGAGCATAAATAAGCAAAAATTGTTAAAAAATTGATTAGAATGGAAAACAAATTTGATCAACTCCAAAGGATAATCATAAAGCTCATGCGGAAATTCAAGGTTCCAGGTTTAGCAATTAGTATTTTAAAGGATAATAAAACTGTTTATGAAAAGGGTTTTGGTGCCCGTAATCTTGAAAAAAATTTACCAATGACTCCAAATTCACTAATTGGAATCGGTAGTATCTCAAAATCTTTTACTGCCCTTTTAATCTTAAAGTTACAGCAAATAGGATTGCTGAATGTGGATAATTCTGTAAGTAAATATCTGGAGATCGAGCCCTTTATAAGCCATCCTAATATTAAAATCGCCCATCTATTATCACATAGCAGTGGAATCCCTTCAGTTGATGCAGAATGGCTTCCTATTGCAATTAGCTATGGCGATTATCAACGCATTTACCCGATGTCTTCACTTGATGACTATCTTTACCATATTTCCGAAACTAAAGATGAAATATTCTTTAAACCTGGTGAGAAGTTCTTCTATAATAATGATATGTTCACAATTCTGGGGCTATTAATAGAGAAAGTAACTGGAAAAACTTTTAAGGAAATACTACGTAAGGAGTTGTTAAAACCTTTAGAAATGGCCCGTGCTACGGTAAATCGAGAGGACCTCGAGAAAGATCCATTACAAGATTTTATTACAGGATATATTCATAAAGGTTCAGGAGAAACATTCAAATTTGATAAACCTAAATTACCATTTTCGAAGTTTCTTCAAGCTCCGGGAGGTATCTATACTTCCATGCATGAAATGTTAAACTATGCTTCTTGTTTGTTAAACAAGGGCCTTTATAAGAATAAACAAGTATCAACCTCAGAATCTATTGTTGTATTATGGACTCCCCAAATTAAATCTCCATATGGCTATGGGAAGGATCCTAAATATTGCTTTGGATGGATGCGAGATGAGGACTTTTTTGGACATACCATTATTCATCATAGTGGAGGTTTAGGCGTAAGTACATCATTTTTTGGTTTAATCCCCGAACTAAATCTTGCAGTATCCGTTGCTGAAAATGATGATAGCGGAATCTCTGGCGTAATAGGAATTTGTGCATTAACAATATTGGTTGGAAAAAACCCTGAAGAAGTAAATGATAGGCTTAGGATCATAGAGATCTATGATAAAATTGCTGGAAAATACAAGTCGTCTTTGGGGTTATATAATCTAGAAGTATCTTTTAAAAGCTGGTCTATTCACTTAAAAGTTGAATCAGATGATGGAACTTTTAATTTTCCTCTAATTATCGAGGATTACGATGACTTAATTTTCAGTATATTTTCTACAATTCCCTCAACACTTCAAAAGGTCAAATTTTATAAGGAAATTAATACGGGGAAGGTAGAATACGTAACTTACGACCGTTATCTTTATCATAAAACTTAAAGTCCTCTAATATTCTTATTCTAAATAATCATCATAAGAAACATTTTTCTCAAGCACCATATATTTCATAGTATAATTACTAATATTTCTTACTTTTCACAGATATTGGACTATAAAAATAATAAATACCAATCTAAATTCATAATTATTAAGATAAAGTAATGCTTGTAATAAATTTTAAGAGTTGAGGTATTTTAATGAGAGTTAATCTTAATTATTATGAAATTTTGGAAGAAACTTTAGTAGAAAGGATGGAGTGGTTGAAAGAAGAATTTGAAATTATGTTTGCTCCAAAAACAGGAAAATTTACTATTAAAGATAAAAAAATTGCGAATGATATTTTAGACTATGTTTTAGAGCATAATTACGTTTATGATAATTTTATTTTGCTTAATTTAATAAATGAAACAGTAAAAAAAATTGAAGAAAAGTACGTAAATTTGCTTTAATCAATTCTTCTGTAATAGTCGATTTCTAAATCTAGTAATGCATTTAAAATTGGAATAAATGCCTCGTTCATAGCTTCCAGCAGCCATTCTTCACATGCAGGTCATGTACCCGATTTCTGTAAGAAGGACCAATCCTAAATATCCTAGACTCCTCTTGATATAAATAATACTATTATAGTCTTAATGATTATCGAGATTCTTATTTTTTAATGCTCTTCTCGCCTTAATCTTATCTGAGAATCCTTCTAGGTCACTTAGAAAATTATTTAAATTAAATTCCTCCATTCTTTTTCTTATTGAGCAAAATCCAGGGCATTTACCCCAATCAAATGGGGTTCCACATTTATAACATTTACTTAAATTACCATACACGTGGTACAGGTTTAGAACCAATAAAAGGAAATATAAGGTATTATACGCAATGTAGAGATTTAATCGTTTTAAATTTGGCAGTTCCATTATCCATATGAATAGTAAAGCAGCGCCAATACCAATTAAAATTTTCTGACATATTTTTAAGATCTTATTTTTAATTAAACCTAAGGGGCTAAGAAAAAAGAATGATAAAAAAACAATACTTAATAGGAAGAAAAATCGAACTGGGATAATATCAATGAAAGAGAAGTAATCGACTACTAAGAATGTTATAATCGCCGTAGGATAACCAACAAAACAACCAATACATAGTTTCAAACCTGCGAATTTTATAGTATGACTCTCAAATTCGGTACAATCTGGATGATGACTCAAAAAAAAAGGAAAAAAACTTTTTATATACAACCATAAACGTTTTATTTTCTTCTGGTTATGCCTTTTTTTTGGATTATTATTTAAATTAGAAGTTAAATTTACATCTTTATCATTTTTTATGATAATTTGTATCACCCTCGAATATACTCATAATAATACAAAATTACAATAGAATTTTACTATGAAATAAGAAAAATGCTAACCTCATTATAAATATTCATTTTCTACATCCACATCCAAAACCAGCTGAACAATGAAAAGATTAAGAAATAGAATATCAAGCAACAAACAAAATCAGCAATCCCTATAACTAGCCCTATAATTGATATTACATTATTATCATCTCTGCCAATCCCAATGCCACCAAGCACAATTGTTATTAGAGAAAAAACGATTGCTCCGTAAATATTTCCTAATATAAAAAACCCAAAAAAAGGTCCAATCAATCCACAAATCACAGCAGCAATCCCAAAGTTATTTACTCCTCTACTACTATATGTACGCGGATATTGTGGTGTTTGATATTGCGGTGGTGGTGTTTGTGGTGAGGGTCGTTGAATTGGTTGTTCTTGGACAACCAGTGATTCTTTTAGAGCTTTACCACAATTTGGGCATGAATTCCATGATTCTTCTACTTCCATACCACAATTTATACAATACGGACTCATTATATATTTATTTATTGATGTTCTCTATTTAAATCTTTCATGTCGAATTATTCAATCCTATTATTGACATTAGAAGTAAAAAAAAATTTAAAAATTTAAATAATTTATAATTTCTTCAGTAAATTTCCAATATCAGTTGGCATGAAAATAACAATTTTTTGAGAAGGTTCATGTGAAATATCTAAAATTGTCTGTAGCGTTCTTAATTGGATTGCAACTGGGCTATTAGCCAAAATTTCTGCTGCCCTAGCCATATTTTTAGCGGATTCAACTTCACCTTCTGATGCTATAATTGTAGCACGCTTTTCACGTTCTTTTTCAGCCTCAACTGCCATTGCACGTTTCATAGATTCTGGTAATTCAATTTGTTGTATTTTAATTTGAGTAATTTTTATACCCCACTCTTGAGTGTCTTCATCAACAACTTTTCGGATTTCTTGTGAAATTTTTTCCCTCTGTGTTAAGATGCTATCTAAAGCCATACTTCCAACAACATCTCTTATAGCTCCTTGAGTATAATTAAATACAGCCCTCATGAGATTCTCAATTTTAGTTGTAGCATATTCTGGATTTATTATTTTATAAAATACACTCGTATCAACTGTTACAGGTATATTATCTCTAGTTATAGTATCCTGTTTTGCAATGTCTAAAGTTTTTATGCGTAAATCAATAACAACACTCGTTTCAATCAATGGTATTACAAAAACTATTCCTGGACCAATAGTTCTTTTATATCTTCCGAAACGAAAAATTATCAAACGGTTGTATTCTTTTACCGTTTTAAATCCTCTAAGAAGTGTTATAACTAAAATGAAAATAATTACACCGACAAAAGCCAATATTGCAATTAAGACAAGGTCAAGTTGACCAAAGATTTGGTTTATCATTTATCATCCCTTTAGATTTTCTATAAATGGTTTACAATTTTATCTAGTACCTATTCACTTAAAATTTTATTCCTTCAGATTAAAATTCCTTATCTACTTACTCTTTTAAAATTAGAACCCGTAAAAAAACTTTAATTAGAAATATTCCCCCAGTTCTAATGTTTTATCTCTAATTTGAGAATTATCATTGATTTTACAATTTGGGGCAATTATGGCCTTCTCTAAAACAACATTATCACCAATTTCACAATTATTGCAAATTATGCTTTCCTTAATTATACAACCAGCACCGATTTCAATATCATCCCATAAAATACTTTTCTCAATTACAGTATCTTCTCCGATAGAAACATGTTGACCAATTGAAGTTAATTCTCTGATTTTTACTCGATTCCCTAGCCTCACAAATTCTCCAAAGCAAGTAGGCTTCTCGATCGTTATATTTTGGCCTGAATTAATAATCCCCATAACAAATATTCCATCATATTCAACTCCATTAGGCAAAATAGGCCAAGCAAATTTACGCATTAAATCCCAATTTAGCCAGAGATATGTTGTCGTATTACCAGCATCCATCCAATAATAGTTTCCAACAAATCCAAAAAGATTATAATTATTTTCTAGAAGATACGGAAAAACTTCACTTCCAAAATCCATTAAACCTGTTTCATGAAGAATATCTCCAATGTCTTTTTTAAAGCAATAAATTCCAGTGTTTATAATGTTAGTATGTAGAAAGAGATCTTCTCTTTGAGACATACTACTTAAATACAATTCCATTGGTGCGGGTTTCTCTAAAAATAGGTATATCTTTCTATTTTTATCTAATAAAACCACACCGTACTGAGATGTATGGCTCTCAGCAGTTTTCATAGATATCGTTGATAATCCCCCTTTTTCGGAGTGAAACGCCATAAAACGTTTCAAAGGAAGATTAGTCACAATATCCGCCATTGAAACTACGACTTTTTCAGAATCTATGTGGTCTGATAAAAGTCTATAAGCATCAGCAGTACCCTTGCTGTCTTGAATATGCCATTCTAGCTCAACATCACCTAATTTATCTGGAGTCCAAGTCTTTTTTATGTAATTTCTTAATTCTTCCCCCTTATGTGCTAAAGCAATAATTATATGTTTTATATCTGCATATACTAAATGAGCAATTGCGTAATCGACCATTGGAACATTTGTAACTTTAACTAATGGTTTTGATATTAATGAAGTCAAAGGCATCAACCTTTTGCCTTTACCGCCAGCTAAGATTATCGCAGACCATTCTCTCAATATTGCAACCTCAAGAAAATATTCATTAATATAACAGATTTAATAGATATAAATCTAATTTAATCAATAAAATAAAACTTATTCATATTGTGCAAAAATGAGCTATTTATTTTGTTATTTTGAACACAAAGGATTAATTTTGATATTTTTCTATTGAATCTCGAATCTCTTTAGCAGCTATGTGTGGTAATTTTCTTGCTACACGCATATCATCTGACATTTCAGCACCTCCAATAATCTCATGTGGAATAATATCAGCAAACAAATGAAAGTCAGCATCATAACCGTAAGGACAACTATTAAATAAAATGTTGCGATTCCTATCTATTTTTATATCATCTAATGCTTGGAAAATTATCTTGAGACTACTCGCTAAATCGTTTAATTGATTGACTTTTAATTGAGAAAATCTTCTTAAATGTTCAGTTGGATGAAATCTAATATGATAATTTCTTACCGGGCTACCAGTGGTATAAAATGTCCAGTATTCAGTCTTAAGTATAATTCTATCCGTATCTCCATGCGTAGTTTGGCAGAGGTGACAATTATCTCTCATTTCCTTGAATGCTTCAAGATACCGTTCTAATCTACTTCCATGACCATCCATATTCAAATCAATGTAAGTCTGACCATGAATTCGGGGTTGAGAACCACCTACTTTTGTACCAATATTAAAAAAAGGCATGACAGGAATATCGTAATAATCTTTATTAATAGCTTCTTCAATTGAGTAAAGGATTGCTGCTTTCATTGAAAGAAAAATACTTGCTAAAACATCTGCAGGAATTAAATTAAAGCATAATGACGGATAAAAATTCCTTGAAATTGTAACTAAGTTAATTCCTTTTGAAAGTTTAAGTTGGGAAGGTAAATTTTTTTTAATATATTCTTCTATTTCAACATCAACAACTCTAGCCATCGAGGGGTATCGATTTATCAAAGTAAGGGCTTTACAAGTATCTGGGATTTTTTTTATTTGGTGGGGTATTCCTAAAAATGGCTCATCTCGTCTCGTTTCATCTTCAGTAATAATTACTGTGAAACCATCACCAATTTTTGAGCCCCAATCATCATATATAGGTTTTCCTTCTATTACCGAAGTAAAGACATCTTTATGTTTAGCCAATATCTTCTTTGAACAATCATAATATTGTTTTTCTTCTTCAATATTTTTAAATCCCTTAGGTCTCTTTCCTCTAATAGGAGATATATAAGAGTAATGACCATAAAATCTTTCACGCTCTTTTCGAAATCCAAAATCCTCAGAAGATATTTTAACTGTTGAAAGTGGATCCCACCGCTTCAGAGGTATATCATAGATATCTTTAAAATTAGCTTTGTTAATTATCCCCCATTCCATAAATTTTGGTTGAAAAATCTTATGTGAAATTCGCATTACCTACTTTATCTAATAATATCACTAATATACCTTGGATTCTATTAATAATATTTCATTTTAAATATTTTACCATTTATTACACAAGATCCCATGATAATTTTTCTCTTCATGTTTAATATTAATAAAATTTTAATTTTCTTATCCTGTACTAGTAAAATCTGTTTCAAGTGGGTTCTCAAAAAAAAAATTAGAAGTAGTTTATTTATATAACCATTTATTTTATTAAATTAAAAAATGTTTATATTATATTTTTTTTTAGTTAAAAAATTCTCTTTTTATTGAAATAAT
>CAZRBD010000103.1:1752-13795 GCA_964598265.1 uncultured archaeon | reverse complement strand
TTTGGGATTAAGCTAGGTTCACTTGTGGAGGAAGTTGAAGCTGATGATGGAATACTAATAAAACCTATAGAATCTTCTTTAAAGATGTGGAAAAATCTAAAAGAGAAAGTGAGTAAAAAATGGCCTTCAGATATTTCTTCGGTACAAGCAATTCAAGAGGATAGAACAAAATGAAAGATGTAATTGTAGATTCAAATGTTTTTATTGCATCTTTAATAGAAAATGATACGTTTCATAATGAGGGTATCGATATTTTTGAAAAAATGGATATGAAGGAACTAATTTTTCATATATCCCCGATAATTCCTATAGAAGTATCGTGTGCCATTGCAAGAAGAATTGGTATAAAAGAAGCTAATGAAAGTATAGAAATAATACAAAATTGGATTAAAGAAAAAAAAATTTATATATATGAATTGAATGAAACAAGGATGCTAGAAGCCCAAAACTATGGAACCAAATACAAATTAAAAGGTATGGATGCAATTATAGTGCAATTAGCACTTGAATTAAACAATCCTCTTATTACCTTCGATAATGAAATAATTGAAAGAGCCACAGATATTCAACTCTTCAAATCTTAAATGCTCAAAAAGCGAGTACTTGAGCTTTCATAATAAAGTTTAGAAAAATTTACATACCTTTAGGGGTAATATATTATGGGTAAAAAAAAAATGGGTAAAAATAAGATAGTAGAAAAAGTCACAATTGATGAGCGGGGTCGAGTTACCATTCCAAAGAGTATTCGTGAAAAATATATTTCAATCCTAGAGAGGAATTCGAAATTATAGATGAAAATGATAAGATTATCCTAAAATTGCTCATTCCAAAACAAAAAACAGTAAAAAGTTCTGGGAAATGGGGTAAATATACTTTTTTAAAAGCCGGAGAATCAACTTTTGGTGAGTAAATGAATAGAAAATTAATTGATATTAATTTTTTATCAATTTTCTTTGTGGAAGATCATCCCGGATTAAAAAAAATGTTTGATTAGGTCATAATTTCAATAGATTCCCAGATTTGGATTTATTGAAAATTGCGATTCAAAGGTTTTTAAGTCATAACCAAATTGTTTAATATATACTATGATCTTTGTGAAAATAAAAATGAAAGTTAAGGTAGGGTTGGGATGAAAGGAAAGATATGTATAATAACAGGGGCAAATTCGGGGATTGGTAAAGCTACTGCTATCGCTCTAGCAGAAATGGGCACGACAATAGTTATGGTCTGTCGTGAAAAAGAAACTGGTGAAAGTGCTCAGAAAGAAATCATTGAGCTTACGGGGAATAAGAATGTGGATTTGTTCTTATGTGATTTATCTTCTCAGAAAGAAATTCGAGAACTTGTTTCAAATTTCAAGAATAAATATCAAATGCTACACATATTAATAAACAACGCTGGAGTTATGATGAAGAAAGGACCAATATCCACAGATGGATTTGAAATGAACTTTGCAGTGAACCATCTTGCTCCCTTTTTATTAACTAATTTATTACTCGATATGCTTAAAAATTGTGCTCCAAGTCGTATTATAAATGTAAGTTCTGGAGCACATAAAATGGCCAAACTTGATTTTGATGATCTTCAGAGCGAAAATACGAAACCTCGGTTTATGAGAATATATGGAAACTCAAAATTGGCTTTAATGTTATTTTCTTATGAATTGAGCAGAAGATTGGAAGGAACAAATGTAACTGTGAATACAGTGCATCCGGGTGTGGTTGCTACTAATTTAGGGCGACATCAATCAAAATTCAGTCAGAAGTTTTCGAAAGTCGTTTTTAAAAAACCAGAAAAAGGTGCTGAGACTTCGATTTATTTGGCTTCATCTCCCGAAGTAGAAGGGATAACAGGAAAATATTTTGTGAATAAACAATCACGTAAATCATCGGAAGCCTCCTACAACGAAGATAATGCAAAGAAAATATGGAAGATTAGTTCTGAGATGACAAAGTTATAAGAAGGTTTAATTAGTTCTTTTTTTACGTTATAATTAAATGTAAATTATTTATCCACTCAATACAACCATCTGCATCCTCAATCAGATGTTCAGCTTATTCCTCAGCTATCCAACCATGATTTAGCAGTCTAGCGATTTTATATATTTTTTATCTTTTTTATGTTTCTGATTAATTATTTGTCGGACAAAGCTAATAAAACTTTTAAAGATAGGTAAACTCTGATATTTCATGAAAGATAATAGACACCCTTCAAAAAAGAAGGAAAAACTAAAATGCCCAATTTGTAATTCTGAATTCATTCCAGAATCTTTCCATATTGAAAAATCTCATTTCGATACAGTAAATACTAAGGGAGAAATGATGAGTTTTCAAAATGAAGAATATCAGCTTCATATTAAGCCTTTTACATCAATTAAAGGATCCTGGATAACATACTGTCCTGAATGTGGATATCTCATAAGGTTTGCAACAGAGATTGGTAAAAAAGAAGTTACAGAAGAGCATATGAGATTATTAAAAAGGGGTGCGTTTGAAGAACATGGCGAATTACATAAATACATTTATGACATCCAAGAAAAACCGTTTATGGATTTTTCAGATTATTTCATAGAGAAAGTCGACAACATAAAAAACGATATAAAGAAAGCCTTAGATGAAATAAATTTTGATCATTGGGGTCAACCATACAAAGATTGGAAGAAGGATAAGACGGTTGATACCTTTAAATTTCTAATAAGGTTTTATACAAATCTAAAAGATTATACGGATACTCAAGTGGAAGATCCTAACAATAAAGATATAAAACTGAAAATTGAAGAATTAAATTTGCCCGCTATGCTTGAAGATTTACTTGGAGATATTTTAGATTTACAGAACAAAATCTCTCATGATTCTTATGAATTAGGAGCTGATGAAGACGAATTAATTGAAAAGGCTTTTATACAATTCATTTATCACCTCGTAATGAAACAATTAAAACCTCTTAACCTTAACACCATTGAGATTGAAACGGAATATAAATTTATTGATTTAAATGAGGTATATTACGAACTTAGAGAATTTTTACATGTATATTTATTTAGCACGCTATACATAAAAGATTTTGATGATAATTTTTTCTTTCCTCTCTTAAAAAAGCTAGAATTTCCTGAAAATCTTACAATATCCTCGAAAAAGTAAGAATTGATAATTATGTTTCATGGAATTCCTGATGTTATAAAAGAAAGAATGCGGTACTTAGAGGAGAAAGATCAACGTGATCGCCTTGATGGAACACCCCGAATGGAAAGACTTCGACAAATTCCTCCTGAAACGGGAAAATTTATCTCAATTTTAGCAGCCTGTGCCCCAGTAGGACAATTCATAGAAATTGGTACTAGTGCGGGATATTCTTCACTTTGGATTGGGCTTGCTTGTCAGCTTAACGGAAACAAACTAACAACATTTGAATTACTAAAAGAAAAAGCAGATATAGCCAGAGAAACATTTCATTTGACTAATTTTGAACAAATTGTAGAGCTAATTGAGAGGGATGCCTGTGATTATTTAGCCGATTATAAGAGAATTTCGTTTTGTTTTTTAGATACCAAAAAAGAGCTTTATGAAGAATTCTATGAAATTGTAATCCCAAACATGGTTAAAGGTGGAATTTTTGTTGCCGATAATGCAATTAATCATTATGAAATATTAAAACCCATGTTGGATAGTGCGTTATCTGATGAGCGTGTGGATGCCTTAATCGTCCCTATTGGAAAAGGAGAATTAGTGTGTAGAAAAATTTAAAGAATAAATTAGGATATTAAATACGGTTAAAATGATAATTGTAGGCATATAATTTGAAACATTTTAATTTCGAATAATTACATAAATAATTTTTTTAAAAAATGGAAAATTCAAAAGAAAATTTTTCAGTGATCTGGTTTCTACTGACCTTGTTTTTAACAATATCCATTATCATTGGAATTTTTTTTATCACAGACTCTACTTTAATTCATTTTTTAGTTATTTTTTACATTTCATTTTCACTTCTTATCTCAAATATGCATTATTTTAGTCCCCTATTAAGCACATTTAATAAAATAGTAGAGAAACTGCTTCCCATTAATAAACAACACGTCAAAGCTGGTCCAACTTCTATTTTTCGTTTTATTTACATGGTGGTGATAGGAATAATAATTGTGATTATTGGATATACATTCCTTCCGTGGTTTGGACCTTCAATAACTACAACTTCATATGCATTTTTTGAATTTATGAATGAATCGGGGTCTTTAACACTATACATCATTTTCGGGTTCATTATTTTTTGTCCTGTGATTTTTTGTGCTCTTTTTACAGGAACTTCGATGACTTACCATAATGAAAATAAATCAAAATACTCTAAAGTCGTAATTTTTCTACCCGTAATATTTTATCTTCCATATATATCATTCATTTTCACCAAGTCGTTTCAGATTATTTATATATTCGCAGGAATCGAATCTGGCTCTCTCCAAGAGAATGTGACGTCATTACTCGGAATATTAACGACATTTATTATATTTGTAATTGCTTGGATAGTTACTCTGAAATTATGGTACGGTGAAGGAACTAAACGCAATGTTCTCATAATTTTAAGCATTGGATTTATTCAATGTCTTGCATCCCTTTTCATGTTTTATCATTATTTAGTTGAAATAGTCGCTTTTGGAAGTTCCTATTCTTTTTCAGGGATTTTCCACCCTATCTACATTCCATGGTTTTTTGTGTTAATATTCATCCCTTTAATTCTTAAAGCATTTGATAAAATGGACAATGACAAGTTTATAGCTATAGGTATAATTTTAGCAGTTACGGCAGCATTTCTTTTTCAAACTTGGTCTTTTCAATTTAATCTTGATGGAATTCCAGAATTGGGTATTTTTGGTCAACGAGAAATCCAGGTTTATTTAGGGTTAGGATACGTGTATTACTACATGTTGATATTCTTACTTCCGTTATTCTTCCTATTTGGGTATTTTCAAATTATTTTCATTACATCAATATATAGAACCATAACTAAATATGCTGGGAAGAAATCTGCGCCTTGGAGGAAAATTATAAAAAATTTAAGCGGGATTATTGCTCTGTTTTTATTAATGTTTTGGTTTATTGTTTACTACGCCATCTTTTATCAACCAAATGATTATTATGCCGGTTTTTTATCAGTAATATTGGTTTTTCCTGGAGAACTTTTTAATTTATTTAATCAAATGCTTTTTGCCCCTAGCTGGCCTAAGGATCTTCTTCTAACTTCCGAGTTTGGATTCATCGTTATATTTACTACAGTAATTTTCCTGACATATTCTACCTTCAAACTATTTTATAAATTAATCTCAAAATCCAATAAAATTGGTGCTGACAGTGAGAATAAATTTCCAGTATTTTTTAAGGGAGTGGAAAACTACAAATCAAGATTGTTTTTTGGTTTTTCTTTAATTTTCATTTTTATTGGGACAATCTCTATTTATTCTTTCTTCTGGATTTATTATTTGAAAAATACTCAAGGATCAAATATTTATGTAGACTCTATTGTACTAGTATTTACGATTATTGAAAACCTTAAATTAATTGTTTCGATACTAGGTTTCGTTGTAGCTATCGTTTTCTTCTTTAGATAAATGCAAACTTCAAAAAATTCAACGAAATTCAATTAAAAGAAATTTTTTTTTAATAACTCGTTGGTTGCAGTGAATACTCATATTAAAAAACTTCGGTTGATGAAGTTTACAAGTTCTTTAAACAACTGAAGTAGTTACATTGGTTTTTGAAATGATGTCTCATGAATAAAATGTTTTTATAATAGTTTTTTTATAATTTTGTAATAACCAATTATAATTTTGTAATAACCAATTATAATTTTGTAATAACCAATTAATTTAACTAGATTTGTAAAAAATAAAATATAAATAACAGAACTATTATAATTAAAAAGATAGAGTTAAAGAAAGAATTCTAATCCTAAAGAAGTCGCTAAATAATTTAAGTTATTGGGGAATAGTAAAGTTGGGAACATTTGTATTCAAAATTGTATTAGTTGGTGATTATGGGGTTGGAAAGTCAACATCAATTCATAGATTTGTAGAAGATAAATTCAAAGCAAGCTATGTACCTACCCTTGGAGTTCAAATATCTAAAAAGAATCTTGCAATCAATGAACATAGTGTAGAGTTGTTGATATGGGACCTTGCTGGACAAGATAGATATTTAATGATTCGACAAAGGTTTTATACTGGTACTCAAGGGATTCTTATGTTATATGATATAACGCGAAAATCTTCATTAGACCACATAAATAGATGGTATAAGGAAGTTACTAAATTTACAGGGCCAATTCCAATAGTTTTAATAGGTAATAAAATTGACTTAGAAGATAAAAGAGAAGTGTTTGAAGATGATGTAAATGGAGTTTTACGAGAAAATAATATCGATTTTAAATATAAAATTGAAACATCAGCAAAGGATGGGTTCAAAACTAATGAGGCGTTTCAATTTTTGGTTACCTATTTAATTGAACAAAGTAAACCGACATTAAGCACTTTTTAGATTTAATCCTTGTAGTGTGAATTAAAACAAACTCAATAATATCTGTTTTAAAGAATTAATTAACTGAAAACCACAAAAATGAAAAAACCATATTTTTTGTATATTATCGATTCTTCAGGAGTATGTTTATTTTCATATAATTTCAAAAAGGATATTGAAATGTTTCAGAGTGATCTTTTTAGTGGTTTTATTACTGCAATAACTCTATTTTCTTCAGAACTAAATTCAAAGCTTGGTTATACTGAAAAACACGGGCGTTTACCAGCAATTCCTCTAAGTTTAATTTTTGAAATTATGATATCATATATGAATCCCTTGGTTGGAGTTCTGGTTGTGGAAAAAAAAGATATTGATCAAGATATGAAAGATTTTCTAAATGCTTTTTTAAATTCATTTATAAAAAAATATGAAGATAAATTAAAGAGGTGGGATGGAGAACTTACCGTTTTTGGATCTTTTAAGGATGATGTCGAAAAGATCTTTAAAAAAATGGAATTATTTTCATTCCAAATTCCAAAAATGAAAGAAATCTCTTTAAATAAATCTGTCTTGAATGAAAATTATGTAGCTCTTATCAAAGAAATTGATGGGAAAAAAAGCATTAAAGAACTCTCAGAAAAAATGGGAAAAACCATAGATGAAACCAAAACTATGATTTCCAACATACTCTGGAGTGAATTTATAACATTAAGTGAAAAAATCTATGAAGATGATGTTTTCGAACCAAAAAGAGATTTATTCTATTTAATAAGAACAAAAGAATTAGACCCTGAAGAAAAATCATCAAATTTATCGGAACAAGTAATATTGGAACAGGAATTATTAAAAACTATAGATGGATTTAAAACAGTTTTCAATATCTCAAGAAAATTCCCTAATTTAACACTTTATGAAACTAAACGTATATTCTCCTATTATTTTTCAAAAGGGTCGTACTTCGAAAAAGTAGATCTATATCCGCAAATTATTAAGATTAGTGAGGATTTTTTTGAGAAAATGACGACAGAAGATCTTGCTTTATCTTATAGTCTCGAAAATATGTGTGATGGTGAGTCATCATTAGCAGATTTATCAAAAAAAACCGGTTTTCCCTTAAAAGATATAAAGAGGATACTTGACTTCCTTGGAACACAAGTATTTTATAAGAAAAAATATGTAAAGTAGTAGAAATAGGTTCGGGTGCAGACAAACCTCTACATCGAAGTATGTTTTGGTACCCAAGTATTTTAACACTCATTATGAACATTGTAGTTTTTTTATTTGAGCTTTTTTTGTTTTGAATAGATATATAATGAAATTCTAATGCAATAATATTTGCAAAAAATAATATATATAATAACTGTACTAGTATAATTAAAAAGATAGAGTTATCGAAAGAATTCTAATTCTATACAATTCACTACATTATTTAAATTATAAGGAAATAGTAAATTTGGGAATTTTTGTATTCAAAATTGTATTAGTTGGAGATTATGGAGTTGGAAAGTCAACATCAATTCATAGGTTTATAGAAGATAAATTCAGAGCAAACTATGTACCTACCCTTGGAGTTCAAATAAGTAAAAAATCTTTTGAGATTGATGGACATAGTATAGAAATGATGATTTGGGACCTTGCTGGTCAAGATAGATATCTAATGATACGACAAAGATTTTACGAGGATACTCAAGGGATTCTTATGTTATATGATATTACGAGAAAATCTTCACTAGACCACATTAAAAGATGGTATAAAGAAGTCACTAAACATACAGGGCCAATTCCAATAATTTTAATTGGCAATAAAATTGACCTGGAGGATAAACGAGAAGTATATGTAGATGATGTAAATAGAATTTTAGAGGAAAATAATATCGAACCTAAATTGAAAATTGAAACTTCTGCAAAAGAGGGATTAAAAACGGAAGAAGCGTTTATTTTTTTAGTCAAATATTTAATTGAAAGATATTATCAGACAAGTGGACATACGTAGACTTAATTTTTGTAGTATAACTCCCAACAAACTCCAAATTATCTGATATAAAGAATTAATCAATTGGAAATCACAAAAATGAAAAAACCATATTTTCTGTATATTATCAATCCTGCAGGAATTTGTTTATTTTCATATAATTTCAAAAAGGATATTGAAATGTTTCAGAGTGATCTTTTTAGTGGTTTTATTACTGCAATAACATCATTTTCTTCAGAACTAAATGAAAATCTCGGTTATACTGAACAATATGGGCGTCTCCCTGCAATTCCTCTAAGTTTAATTTTTGAAATTATGATTTCCTATGTAGATCAATTGATCGGAGTGTTGGTCGTTGAAAAAAAAGATATTGATCAAGATATGAAAGATTTTCTTAAATCTTTTTTAATTTCATTTTTAAACAAATATGAAGATCGATTAAAGAGATGGAATGGAAACCTCAATGCTTTTGGATCCTTTAAGGATGAAATCGAAAAAATTTTTAAAAAAATGGATTTATATTCATTCCAAATTCCAAAAATGAAAGAAATCGTTATAAATGAAGAGGTCTTGAATAAAAATTACATATCTATTATCAAAGAAATTGATGGGAAAAGAAGCATTAAGGAAATCTCAGAAAAAACGGGAAAAACCATAGATGAAACTAAAACAATGATTTCCAACATATTATGGAGTGAATTAATAACATTGAGTGAAAAACTCTATGACACCGATGTTTTTGAACCAAAAAGAGATCTATTCTATTTATTAAGGACTAAAGAATTGGATCCTGAAGATAAATCATTAAGTTTATCGGAACAAGTAATATTGGAACAAAAGTTATTAAGAACTATAGATGGATTTAAAACTATTTTCAACATCTCAACAGAATTCCCAAATTTAACACTTTATGAAACTAAACACATTCTCTCCTATTATTTCTCAAAAGGTTCATACTTCGAAAAGGTAGAACTATTTCCGCAAATTATTAAAATTAGGGAAGATATTTTGGAGAAAATGACGACTGAGGATCTTGTTTTATCTTATTCCTTAGAAAATATGTGTGATGGTGAGTCATCATTAGCAGATTTATCCGTAAAAACCGGTTTTCCTTTAAAAGATATTAAGAAAATACTTGATCTCCTTGGAAAACAAGTATCTTATAAGAAAAAATATGTAAAGTAATAGAAATGGGTTCATGTGGGGATAAAACCCTACACCGAACTTTGTTTTGGTACATAGTATTTTAATACTCATTATAAACATTGTAGTTCTTCTATTTAAGCTTTTTTTATTTTGGATAGATATACTTAACTCTCTTATAATCATCACACTTTAAGATCCCATATAGTATTCTGCTTATCCTTTATCTAAGATACATTTATATAGTTGATGTTGGTATAAATTTATTAATCAATTAAAATAGGAATCTAAAAAAATGTCAGGAAAATCTGGAATAGGTAGCATTATTGCTTCTGTGATAATAACTTTAGTTTTTGTTATTGTTTTAGCTTTCTTTGTATTACCATATTTATATCCTATACTTTCTTCTAAAGATTTGGTTTCTCATGATGATTTGATGGATGAAGGCGGTATTGTAATCCAATCTAAATATCAAGAATGGGATAGTGCTGCTTTTATATATGATTACAATGTCTCTGATTTTATACAAATGGTTGATACCGAAATTAATATTACTGTTGAAGAAGGTTCTCAATTAGCTATTGAATTTAGTGCGACGTCTCTTATGAGACTTCAATCCCCTTTTAGTGGCAGGAGTTCTTATGACATCGCCATAGTTGTAGACGGGATCAGTAATAGAACTTTTGAAGTATACTATTATGAAGGTAGTGGGGGAATGGGGTATATTCGGCAATTAGTTTTTAATCTAAATTATAACTATGTTACAGCTCCTTTAAATAATGGAACTTATACAATCAATGTATTTTGGAAATCCACTTCTGACGTTCCTGGTGAAAATTATCTTAGTATGGCTCATCCCACACATAATTATACTCGCTCCCTATGGGTAACAGAATTGAGAACACAATAATTATACTCTATTTTCTTTTTTTTATTATTATTGTTATTTTAGAAGTTAAATATCAATATATGATGATTATGATCGATTTTTTCTTTTTATAAAAACATATAAAATACTGAAACCTTGTAAGACGAAATAATCTCTTACATAAGTTACAACATAAAATCTTCTCAACTGTAGAAATTATTCATTAAAATCATTTTTATATGTTTCTATTTCAAAAATATTAAATAAGCGAGTTAGTATAGTTTAATAGGGTAATGGTATAAAATTATCAATTAGAAGTATTAATTAAATCGGACAAGATTTCGATTTAATCTACTTCGATGATAAAACAGAAAGAATGATAATGTTTTTATCTCATAGTTTTTAAAACGCAACTAAAAAGAAGACCATCTATGCAAGATTATTATAAAAGAATAAGCAGCTTAGTTTTTTTTCCCGATTTAGGAGGAAAATCTTTACCACAAGATGGAGAATGGTGTATTTATAAAACTGGAGAAGAAGAAAGGAAAATCCGATTTCATGATTATCATGAGATTTATGACATCCCCGGGTTATATGAATATCTTTTTATGGACCGCCTTCAATGCCAAACTCCATATAAAATCAGAGAGTTATTAATGAAAGAGCTGAAAAATCTGAATGTTCAGATGAATCAGTTGAAAGTTCTTGATTTAGGAGCGGGAAATGGTGTTATGGGTGATATACTTCATCATATGGGGGTCGAGAAGATTGTGGGAATCGACATTCTAAAAAAAGCGCAATTAGCTGCTGAACGAGATCATTCGGGAGTATATAATGATTATTTTATAGTTAATCTTGTAAATTCTCATCCTGAAATGCTCAAAACTCTTAATAATCATCGATTCAACTGCCTCGTCACGGCATCTGCTCTGGGTTTCGGTGATATTCCACCAAACGTATTTAAAGCAGCCTATAACTTGATCATTAATGGAGGTATTATCGCTTTCAATATTAAAGATATTTTCATCGAAAAAAACGACCAGTCTGGTTTCTTTAGATTGTTCACTGATATGATTGATGAGAACTGTATTTCGATATTACAACGTGAGCATTATAGGCACCGATTATCAACTGCTGGCAGTTCGTTATATTATACCGCAATCGTGGGTCTAAAAAATAGTGATTTACCTTTTTAGAGTAGATTCGTTTGTAGAAAAGTTTAGCCTTAATCTACTTATCTAGCTAGATTTTACAACAAAAATAGAAGAAAGCTAAATATTACCAAATTTCGTTAGTCTGTTGAGAAATACTGCGTAAAAGACTTTTCAAATTCAAAAAGAGAAAAACTTTTAATCTCAGCGAAAACAATTGAGCCATATTTACTGAGAAAGCCTGAATCTAATGATTTATCTCGGTCTTCGTAAAGATAACTATTCAATGCTTTTTTGAAATCATCTGTCTTATCATTATCTATTTCTCCCCATATTACTTGACCATATTCAGGAGCTTTTTTCGAATATTCCATCATAATATATCTACTAGACTTTTTTGTTCTTA
>CAZRBD010000103.1:0-1742 GCA_964598265.1 uncultured archaeon | reverse complement strand
AATTCTTCGTCCTCAATTGTGGAGAGTAAGATTCTGTCAGAAACGTAAATTAAATATTAAGAGATTATTTATTGTTTCACTTGCTAATTTTGCAATACTAATCATATTTGTTAGCCTTCGATTCATTCCTGGGCTCCAACCTACACGAGTCGAAGGGATTTTTTTGCCTATTTTCTTTAGCTTACTTATATTTATTCCTATAAGTTTAGTTGGTTTTTTCTTACAATTTAATCGCATGTACATTATTGCTGGAATGGGGGGTTTTAGCATTTTTCTTACAGAATTTTTACGTGGTTACGGGATTGAAACTAGTATTACTGCTTTTATAACATTTGGAATAATGGGTACCATTATCATTACATGGGGTTTAATATTTTTCATTCGATTCATTAGAAAATATCCTTTACGGGAGGAAGTATAAACTTGGCAAAAAAGAAAGCAAAATCAGATGACACTGTCCGACCTCTCAGCAAGAATATTGACAAGCTCATCCATGAGCCTGCGAGGTTAATGATTATGTCATATTTATATGTTATTGAAAATTCTGATTTTATTTTCTTAAGAAGCCACACTGGGTTAACCGATGGAAATTTAAGCTCCCATTTAAGTAAACTCGAGTCTGCAGGATATGTAGATATCAAGAAAAGATTCAAGGGAAAAAAACCTCAAACATTACTGAAACTTAGTCAAAGAGGTCGTGAAGCCTTTGAATTTTATCGAAAAAAAATGGAGCAAGTGTTAGGTGGCTTGAATCAAAAATAGTTATCTCCCAATTATTATTTAATCTTTTGTAAAATTCATCTTTCTCTCAAAAAATCTAATATATTTATTTCTTGAATCCCAGATAAGGAATAAGAAGGGATGCTCTACAAGAAATACTAAAAGGTTTAAAATTATTGTGCTATTAGTGAATTTATGGTACAAGTTTTAGCTATTAATAGTAGCCCTCATATGGGGAAAGGATTTACTGCGATGATCTTAAAGCAATTCTTAAAGGGCATGAAAGAAAAAGGTGCGGAAATCGAATTATTTTATACTTCTAAACTTAATATCAATCCTTGTAAAGGATGCCTTACATGTTGGTTTTCAGCAGAAAAAAAATGCTCCCAAAGAGATGATATGGATATAATCCTTCCAAAGATAGCTGATGCAGATATTTTCATAGTTGCTTCGCCTATTTATGTAGACGGAATCACTGGTCCGATGAAAAATTTAATCGATCGGATGCTTCCGTTATTAGATCCATATGTAGAGCTTAGAAATGGGCATTGCCGTCACCCTGTTCGCGAATATTCTAGACCTGGCAAAGTAGTATTAGTTTCTAGTTGTGCTTGGTGGAAAGTAGACAACTTTGATCCGATGATTATGTACATAAAAGCTATGTGCGCTAATATGGGTAGGGAATTCGCTGGAGCATTAGTAAGGCCCTATGCTGGAGGAATGATGTATTTGAAATCAACTGGTAAAAATATAGATGACATTTTTGAAGCTACTAGAGAAGCTGGACAAGAACTTATTGAAAAAGGGGAAATCTCGATTGACAACCTTAAGACAATTAGTCGTGAATTAGTACCATTAGATCTTTATATTAAAGTTTTTAATCAGAACATGAAAGACAACGTTAAGTCTGTTAGGGAGAAATAACGAAAATATAAAATAAATACTGGAGTTCTATTTTTTCAGCCTTCTTATTTTCGTAATTTTATATCTTTATTGGTTTTATTTAATACCAAACATCTCAA
>CAZRBD010000102.1:0-13978 GCA_964598265.1 uncultured archaeon | reverse complement strand
AACGTAAGATGATAGATAATAGTAATATTAACTTTAACGTAACTCTAGAGAATCTTGCTAATATCACTATTTAAGAAATTTTGATTTGCTTGATACTGCTCAGAGGTTATAAAAAGTTGTTGAAAAGAATGGAGACTACCTAATATCGCAGCACCATTAAAAATTGCAAATTGAAGATTATCAGGAACAAAAAACTTCAGAACCTTATTCCCTTTTTTTGGCATCACAGGAAATTCAAATGGAGGAGGTGTTTGTTTTAAAAGTTTAGGAGCAATATCGGTTTCAAAAGATTCTAAAGTTTTTCCACAATAAGGACAGAAAAGTGATGCCGAATCCGACACATCTTTCTTACAGTGTGGACACTTTCCTCGTTTTTTTTTTTTTTTTTACTATCAATCGATAGACCTAATTTTATTTCTGGTAGTACTAACCGTCCTCCACATGAAGGGCATAGCTCTTTTCCATCACTAAGATCAATAAAAGCCCCACAATGTTGGCAAGTATCCTCTTTCTTTTTTGAAGTCTCAACAGATTGCATTTTTATTAATTCGGTTTTAACTTCAGAAAGAGGTGTTGTCGATTTTGGAATTTTACCTAATTGAGGGAGTAATAAATTTAATTCCAATTCAAATCGTTCTTCAAATCCGCTATATGAGAGATTTCCTCCAGAAAATACGACGTGAGAGAGAAGATCATTCCACTGATGATTATCAATGCCTTTTAAGCAAGCTATTACGGCTTGAGGGATGTTCATAATATTTCCATACCCTAACATTCCTGGATCAAACAAAACTTCGGGAGCCTGATAAAGAACTGAGTTGTTGATGTTAATAGTAGATCCATCAGGCATGGATATGCCAAACATTTCACTAGTTTTAGGTGGATCATTTGGATCTAATATAAAATAACAATTTTTTTCTTTTATTTCTCTTATGATTTCATCTACAGCACTTGAAGTAATATTCACTCCTTCCCTCATAAAGAGGTTTTTCAAATTTTGATTAACGTCAGTACCACCTAGTGAGAGTTTTTGAACAGCTTGGTGAATCATCTGCCCATTTATAATAGGTACTACCCAAGTAAGACCATCTCCTGACTCAATAACCAATCCGGTTGTTAAACCGACACTAAATAATGACAATAACGGAGTTGGCATCATCATCAAGCTTTTAATACGATGGGTCTCTAAAAATAATCTGGCTATGTACTCCTTAGTTTCTGCTTGCATAAAAGGTGCTACGCAATAAAACACGGGATAATTTGCAAGATCATCTATCCTTAAAAGTGAATAAAAAATGTAGTTCAAAACCTCATAAAAACTATCCCAATCCATGATTTCCCCCCTTTTGATAGGGTGTTGAAGTTTAAGAACACCACGCATCCGAGATACATCGTTTCCTACATATATACTCCTAGCAACTACATCAACCATCATAGATTTATATTTTTCAGTTCCAGTGATGCATGGAAACACAAATCTAGGACTGGGTTCTCCCGAAAACCCTATTTTTACATATGCGGAACCAATATCAATTATTATAGGTGTTCCAGGTAATGGTAGGGACATTTTTTCTCAATAAAAAAATTTATATCCTTTTTCTTAATAATAATCTAAAATTAATGATTATAATTTTTTTCTAATTTTCATTATTTTTTTAAAATATATTCAAGTAATTTTTTTAGGATCTCATTTTGTAGTACCAAACCTATTAATTCATTGTTATCGTTTACAACTGGTAAACGTTGAATTTTTTTATTAAACATCTTTTCTAAAACAAATTTTATTGTATTATCTACTTTAACCGTAAATGGTTCCGGTGTCATTAAATCCTTAACTGTTGTATTCGAAGATTCTAAACTTACAGCAAATCTAATTAATCGGATATCCCGCTGAGTAATTATCCCGATTAATTGTTTATTTTTTCGACTTTTTACTACTGGGAGGCCTCCGATGTTTTTTCTTACCATTAATAGCTCAGTTACACTTATTTTTTCATCTGGTGTTGAAAAAAGTGGATCTTTTACCATAATATCAGCAACTTTTAATTTGCTTAGCTTTTCTAAACGATCTTCCATATTGAAACCCCATTAAAAATAGTTTTTTTTAAAATTAATATTTATCAGTATTTGGATTTTTTTTTGATTTTTTCTATTTCCTTGTGATAATTATTATAAATTTCTAGGAGATACTCCCCCCACTTATTCAGTTTCACCCACCCACCTCCTCCTCGCCCTCCTTTGCTTGTTATTACTACTGGATGGCCCGTTCTTTTTTTTATTCTTCTCAAGATATTCCATGCGTATTTGTAGGAATAATGACATTCTTTCGCTGCTTTTGTTATTGACCCCTTCTCATTTGTTTTAATCCTTTGTAATAATTTCTCCCACCCTTCACCCAAAATACTCTTATTTCCAAATTCCAACCAAAATTTAATACCAAAAGTTACCCCCGATTTTAATGCTTCAAAATTAGCTTCATCTTCCATGTAAGAGTGGAAATACCCATTAAAAAAAAGCTTTGAGATTAATTCTATAATGAAATATAACTAGAAAAGAAAAAGATTAAAGTATAAGTTTTTTTATCTTCTTCAACAAAGTTGAATTCTATAGAGTACTATGTTCTTTTCAAGTGAAAATTCTGATAAAAACGGAAAAGAGGTTTTAAAAAACCTTTTTTATTTTGTAGAAAACCAAATGTTAGATTGTAATCAATTCATTATAAGAGATCCAGATTCAAATGAGTTAACATTATTTGATGGAGGTAATGGCATTTCTCTTCAAGGTTTATTTAGAGGAATGGGAAAATTTAACCTTGATTATCAAAATATTACTAAGGTATTCTTAACCCACGAACATGTAGACCATGTCTTAGGGTTATATCCTTTAATAAAAACTTTAGAAGAAAATCCTCCTGATATATTTGCCTATGGAGTGACGGTAAATGTCTTGAGGAGTGGAAAAAAGGAGGATATATGCCCTGATATCCTTGGAATAGACCTTAATATGTTTGGAATTGAAATTTTACCTCTAAAAGTAAATGATCTAACTAGCTTTCAAGAGATAGGAATTACTGATGATTTCACTTTTCAAATTCATTATACTCCGGGACATTCCATGGGATCGATTTGTTACTATGAACCCTTGAAAAAAATTTTGATCCCCGGAGATCTTGTTTTTACGGGGGGCAGTTTTGGAAGATACGACTTTCCAGGTGGTTCATTAAATAAATTAATTGATTCTATTAAGTCAGTAAATAACTTAGATGTAAAATATCTTCTTCCTGGACATATGGGAATTAGCGACAACGGAAACCAACAAATTGAGCTTTCGTATAAGATGATTCAATCAATTGGAAGCTTCTATTAATTGTTAATAACTTAAATATTGGCTTAGCAGCGGAATTTTATATGATAATAACGCTTGTAATAGGGATAAATCTTGGTTTAATTTTTATTAGTTCAAGATTTGACTATTATCGCATCGAAAGAAACGAGATAGTTCATAAAAGAGGAATTTTTAAATAACACATCTATCTATATTTTTATAATCTTCTTTAAAATATAAAAAAAAATAAAAATTAAGTGATAAGTGTACATGTCTGAAAAAAAAGGTAAGCATCCTAGCGTGATTTATCTGCGTTCTTATCCAAAAGTTATCTTCTTCTGGCCTCTATTAATTTCCTCACTCATTTTGTGGTTAATCCAATGGGTACAAAACCTAGCGGGTGCTACTACTAATACTTCAGTGTTGGGATCTATTTGGTTTATAGTATTCTTCATAAATATATTTGTGACTGCTTTCGATTTCTCAACAACGAAATTCTTTGTTCTGGTTTTAGCAATTTTAATTATTGTTTTACTCGTGATTTTCATTGTATTGCCTAATGTTGGCTCTGTTTCATTAGGTAGCCTGAGCCTTGATTTGGGCCTACCATGGGAATTTTACATGGTAATGACTTTAATTTTAGCTTTTATCTTAAGTATAGTAATAATAAGCACGAGGTTTGATTATTATAAAGTTGAGAGAAATGAGATTTATCACAAGAAAGGAATTTTTAGTTCAGCTGAGAGATTTCCCGTCAAGAGCCTTCGATTTAAGAAGGAAATCCCAGACGTATTTGAATTCTTTATGCTGAGGGCTGGACGCCTGACAATGATGCCGGGAAAGGCTGATGAGGTTATGATCTTAAACACAGTTCTCAATATCAATAAAGTAGAAAAGCATTTAGATTGGCTTCTCAGTCACGTCTCTGTGGAACCCGATGAAATTGACTCGTAAAAATTTGAAATTGAATCACAATATTTAACCCTATTTTATTCTTTTTTTTTATGTTGTTTTATTCTTAAACTCAAAGAAATAAATTTGAATAAATTTAAGTGTTTAATCGAACTTTCAAATACAGATATGTCCTCTCCACCAATAATTCTATTTGATTTCGATGGAGTTATTATTACTCAAAAATCTCTTGAATATACCGCTTCCATTTTTAGAAAAAAAAAGTTTTACCAATGGAAAAACCTTAAAAACCTTAAGAGACTCATAGATTTTGCAAGATTATTTGAAGAATCTGATTCAGAGAATAGAATAGAGGCTTTTTTAAAAATAATAAAAATTTTTAAACATTATATCCCATCCCCATGGAGGAGAATCCTATTCTTTATAAAATTCCGTCGTTTTTATCCTAAATATGAAAAGTATGAGACTTTAAAACCTGACTTAGAGGAAATATTAAAACAGCTCAAAAGTTGTGGATTTCATTTGGGAATCGTGTCAAATACAAGTGGAAAGAGATTAAGTATCTTTAGAAATAGATTAAACTTAGATACCTACTTTTCAGTATTTATTTCGCGAGATGATACACATGCTAGGAAACCTAGTCCTTATCCTATATTTGATGCATTAATCATACTCAAAAAAAAATTAAAAATATCCGTCAAAAGAAATAATATCTACTATGTTGGTGATTTACCTCATGACATTGAATGTGCAAAAAACGCAGGAGTCAATAGTATAGCTTTACTTTCTGGTCATGGTACTCGGAAAGCTTTAGAAAAGTCAAATCCAACCCATTTAATTAAAGATATTAAGAACCTCATAGAAATTAAAGATTTCAAAAAATACTTATTAAACTAAACATTGATTTACTTTATTATATATGTTTGATTTGGCAGATTTTAAGGATAGTCCAGTTCTAGAGAAAGTTGAAAAATTAAATAGATTTCTGAGTAAGAATAAACTATCTAAAGTCTCAAGTATTGTTGATGAATTGGAAATTTTGTTGGATAAGAATAGTCATGAGGTTCAAATTGTTTATGTCTTAAGTGTTTTAGCAGAAAATCATGTAGATCTTTTCTCTGATGGATTAATTGAAAAAATTAAAGTTTTTTTCCTTTCTGATAATTTAAAATTGAAAACCAATTCGCTAATAATCATTGGATTTGCAATGCTTGCAAATACTGTATACATCCAAAAATATTTCAAACAATTTATTACTTTTCTAAGAGATCCTTCTGAGGATATCAGAGACAACATCCACTATTTCTTGCATGATTTAGTAATTAATGAACCTAATATTGTAAATTCTTCTATTGATATTATATTGGAAAGTTTATTGATAGAAAAAGGGAAAGATAATGTAATTTCATTATTAATTATTTTTGAAAATTGTAATGAACTAAGTTTTGATCAACTTTATAATTTTAGAGAATCAATAAAATTAATACTCTTTTCATTCCAAAACAAGGACAAGTCTGGTGTTATTGCGAAGGCAAGAGATCTCATTAAAAAGTATTTTCCTGAAACAATAGAATTTAACTTTGAAAACAAAGGGACAGAAGTATTAGAAAGCCTTTTAGATAGGCAATTTATTATGAAGAAACATAATTTTGCGGAAATAAGCAAAGACAAAGGACTAATCTTAAAAGAATTTATAAAAACTCATATAAACACAAATTTAAGAGATGAAAAAATCTACTTTTATACCAAGACAAGAAATGAGATTATTTATATTTATGAGCTCGAAAAAGATAAACTAATTAATTTTTTTGGGCAAGAATCTAAAATATCTCAAAATGAAATTCTTAAAAAGTTCTCTCAAATTGTTGAAACGGATTCAGAAATAAAGAGTTTTATTAAGACTTTAATTAGATTAAATAAAATAAAAGGATACTTCTCTGAATTAGGTTATTTTTATCCTTATATTTATTTGAAATCTAAGATCTTAAATAGTCTTCGGCAATCTGGAGAAATAAATTTGATTAAATACAATTTTCTTCCACCACATTTTATAGATAAATTAATCGAAGATATATCAAATGCAACGAATCAAAAGTTTTTAAGAAGTAGAGATAAAAAGTTCTTTTATTCATTAAAAAGATTTAAAAAACAAATCAATACTGAAGCAGCAAAACAAAGCATTGTCGATTTAAAACCACAACGAACGTTATTAATCGATGAGGACTTTATAAAACTAATAAAAAATTTACCAGAAGGATATTTATCACATATTCGTAAGGGTACACAATGGCTTACAAATTTAGGTACTCTTAAAATTAAAGAAGAAATTAAAAATTCAAAAATCGTAGGTTTTTTCGATATATCAAAGATTTCTCAGAAGTTAAAAATTAGTCAAATGCTACTAATTGATGTTTTTGATGAGTTTGTTGACTCTCGTAGTGGAATATGGGATAAAAATAGAGAGGTGTTCTACTATTCCAAATATTTGAAGGCGAAGATTGATGAGATTAGTATGATTTCTGATGAAAAACAAAAAGTATTACGAATTGACACATTATCAGCTGATCTTAATATTGATAAAAATCATATCATCTCAAAAATCGATGAGAATTTGAAGCTAATAGCAGAAGAAATAAAAAAGAAAGATCAAATAAAAATTTCGGATTATATTGACAAAACAGGGATGGAAATAAATATATTTATCAAATTTGTTGAGGAAATTGGCAATCCTTTTTTTAGAAAAGCAGATCAACTAATTTTCAATCCACAGAAAATTGAAGAAGCAAAAAATGATATTAAATTAATGTTAATTCATAAATCAAAATCAAACGACTTTATCTCTTTGGGCACTTTTAAAATTACATCATATTTAATTAAAGAATTAATCAATAGTTTGCTTACTGATAGAAAGGTAAAAGGAATCTTTCATGAAGCTGACGGAGAGGTTTTATTCTTTACTGAAAGAGGGATTCGAAATCAAATGCTGGAAAATAGTTTTCTATTTTCTTTTAATGATCTTTTTTATGGTAAAGAGTTATCTCAGGAAGAAATTACCCTTTTGAGAGAAATTTTTGATGATTTAATAAAAAAAGGTAGGATTAAAGGGAAGTTCGATGAAGAATCTTTAACTTTTTCGAGTGATGAGGTTTTATTCGCCCAAGATTATAACACGGTTCTATTTGAATTTGAAAAAATGATTCATACTTATCTTCGCCAGTTTGAGAAAGAATTTCAAAAAATAAAGAGATTATTAACAAAGAAAGGTGATACGATTTTTCCACGGGAGATTAAATATATACAAGATATCATTGATAAAATTAATGAAAAGTATGTATGGTGGAGAAATATTTTAGAAGGATATATTAATAAATCCAATAAAAGATTGTTAAAAGATCAAGGGGTTAGTGCAAAACAATATCAACAACTTTTTTCTAAGGAAGAAAAAGATGAAATTAAATATTTGGCTGAAGATCCTGAAGTCTATGAACTAATGGATAAGTTTACAACATGGGTTAGTATATTTAATAAACTTGAATTAAAATATCCAAATGTAATCTTTTATCAGAAAAGATTAATCAATAATACAGAGGACATAGAATCCAGAAATAATCTCAATCAGTTATTAAATGAATTACTTCTAGTTTAAATACCATTTCTTTTGCTTTCTTTAACTTTAAAGAGAAATTTTTCAACATCTATCTTTTCCTTAGAAGAAATATGGTAGGTTTTTGGATTTGTGATACCATTTTTGCTTAAAATTCCCTCTCCTTCAAGAAATTTAAGAGATCTCCATATGAAATTGATTTTAGATCTATTGGATGATTTTATATTGTTACATCTTCGAATCCTTTTAGTATTTACAAGAGTGATATTATTATCCACTAATTTGTTTATCGCAACAAGTGTGTCTTTTAAATTATTTAAGAAAAAATCCATTGTTAGGATAAATACCTCTCTCTAAAATTCGATTATTTATACTCTCCTTATTAAAACTGTAAAAGTAAAGGTTTAAATTGATTTTTTTGATTTTCTTGAGTATTATAAAACTATATTTTGCAATTTATAAAGTTTTTTCTAAATAAAAAATCAAATTTCGGAAGGGGTGAATCATTAAAGTATTTGACAATAAACAAAAAATTCAAGGATGAATTTAATGACGGAATACTCTTTTACCACAAAATACTAAACTACAATCCAATTCATCAGCACGTTTAATTACTGCCTCATCCCTGATTGATCCCCCAGGATTAATTATAGCCTTTGCACCTGCTTCAACTGCTGCTTCTAATCCATCAGGAAAAGGGAAATATGAATCAGTGCCCATAAAGGATTTTTCTAATTCGATTTTATGACTAAATTCAATTGCTTTTTGTGCTGCTAATTTAACCACATGGACTCGACTTTGTTGACCTGCCCCAATTCCTATTGTGTATATCCCATTATCATATATCTGAGCAAAACATGCTGAATTTGACTTTGCCCATTTTGAAACTTTATATGCAAAGATTAATGCCTCCATATCGACTTTGTCTACTTGCTTTTTACTCACCACTTCCCAGTTTTTAATAACTGATTTATGATCATATTCTTGAATGAGGACGCCTCCCAACACCCCTCTAATTTCATAATTATTATAGATATCATCCCTTTTGTCAAGAAAATCCTTAAATTCTATAATTCTTAAACTCTCTTTTTGTCTTAGTATTTCTAGGGCTTCATTTTCAAAGGAAGGTGCCATTAAAACTTCTACATAAATTTTTTTTTTACTGACAATGAAATCTGCTACTTCTTTTGTCAGTTCATGGTTAAATCCCCAAATTGCTCCAAATGCGGATAGAGGATCTGTGCTAAATGCTTTTTTCACTGATGTTAATTGATCCCTTTTATCAATTGCTACACCATTAGGACTTGTGTGTTTTAAGATTGCAGTTACGTGATGCTCAGTTCTGAAATCTAGAAGAATTTGGATGCAAGAGTCAATATCTAAATAATTATTAAATGATATTTTTTTCCCCCCCAATTTGTTAAAACTATGAAGTCCATATCTCGAAGATGTATCTTTATAATAGGCTGCTTGTTGATCCCAATTTTCCCCATAACGACAATCTTGAATTTTTTCATAGACTCTGATGAAATGTTTTCCCATAAGTATCTCCGGGTTATAGTAGTTTTGTAAATAATTCACTATTGCTGCGTTGTAATCTACCATTATGGCAAATACGTCTTGAGCCAATGAAGCTCTTGTTGCATCACTAATACCTCCATCTTTTCTTAACTCATTTAATATCTGATCATAATAACTAGGAGATGGTACCACAACCACATCTGGATAGTTCTTAGCAGCAGCTCGAATCATAGTAGGCCCCCCGATATCAATTAATTCAAGTGCTTCGTTGAGTGTTATATCTGGTTCGAATCTATATAGATTACATACAACCATATCAATAGGAAGTATATTATATTTCTGAGCATCTTGAACGTCTTTCGTTACTTCTCTTCGAAACAATATCCCCCCTTCTATTTTTGGATGTAGGGTTTTTACTCTGCCATCAAACATTTCTGGATATCCTGTATAGTCAGAAATTTTAGTATATTCAATTCCAATTTCTTCTAATAGTTTACCTGTACCACCTGTAGATAGAATCTCAACTCCAAAATCATTCACTAATTCTTTAACGAATTCGTTAAGACCTTTTTTATCAAAAACACTTACAAGAGCTCTTTTAATAGCTTTCATAAAAATCAACTGAAAATTTTAATTTTCTTAATATTAAGATTAATTCCAAAGTAAATTTTACTCTAGTTAAATCTTATTTAATAGAGGTTTAATAAACAGATTTTTCTCACAAATTTTGATTGTGACCCTTTTTATCAAAAACACTAACAAGAGCTCTTTTAATAGCTTTCATAATCTGAAATATAATCTACGGCAAAGTGGAAATCTTTTAAGTTTTCATAATCCTTTTTGCAGAACCAAGAGCCACGTGGTGGGAAAGGACCAGGCAGCCATCCCATATCGAGGTCAATCGGGCGTTCAATAGGGTCTATGGTGCCGTTCTCAACCAATTCTTTATAGGAATTACAAGCAGCGCCTAAGCTACATTGAAGTATTGACCTATTATATGCCGTCATTAGGTCATTATTCATTCTGCCAAGCTGAATGTCTCTTTTTTGTTGAGAAGGCGTAAGTGTCTTTTTTTCAAAGTATAAATCTTCTAAACGACCTAACCGTTTTGATTCATTATAATATGCTAATTTGAGAATTGTTCGCAAATTTGTCCTTATCTTTCTAAGTTTTGGATCTTTCAGGACGATTAATCTTGGTTTTTTCGACTTCATTATGAACCATATCTTTTTTCTGCTATTTAAATCTAATGGGTAAACAAAAAATGTGATTTATTCTTGATTCCACCTGAGGCTGTCAAGGAACGGATAAATAGTTTGAGGGAGGTACACCGTAGAATGCCAATACCAAAACTCCGGATATGATGTGCCGGGATCTTCATTAAGGTACAGCTTAAAATCATTCATGAACCACTTATACCCTCTATTATAAAAGTTGGGGTAATATTTATTGTAAAATACACTCTCAGACTTAGATGGGTCCTTAAATAGTACCCACCGTTTAGCATATTTTGCAACTATATCTGGATTTATCCAGATATTATTATCCTGATTCAGAACCATTATACAGTTGGGATGCCAATTATGATTTATTAGAAGATATGGAAGGAAATATACCTAAAAGCTGGACTATTTCTGATAATTCAGAATTATGAATATTTTTATGAAGCAAAAGTATAATTCAGGATTTTAAAATTAACGGGTATATAAACACCTTTAATGATAAGCAGGAGATTAAGTGGTACGTGTACTTGACTTTCATAGTAGAGAATGGTAAGGTGAGACCTTATTGTGTTGTCTAGAGCTTTGAAAGATCAATTGTTTTAAGATAAGATCGAAGGATATTCTCTTTATTTTCTAATTCTCTCAATTTTATCCTCGTCTCGAGTAGTGATAATATTTTTCCCACAATTGGACCTTGTTCTAAGTTTAGTTCCTTCATAATAATATTCCCATTTATTTTAAGTTTAATATTAGATAAATCTTATTTAATAGAGGTTTAATAAATAGATTTTTAGGATTTTATAATTAAATATAGTTTTCACTTCTGTTAATTTTACATTAAGACAAATCTAATTTTTTTATAGGTATAACCATTTTAATAAGTAATTTGATTAATTCGAAAATTTTAAATGGTGCTATTTATGGCAATAATAACTATAGCAATTATTAACATTAAAGAAGGTAAGATGGAAGAAGCTAAGGAAGTTTTAAAAAAAGCCGTTCCAAAAGTTAGAGAATCAGAGCCAGGAACATTAGAATATATCCCCTATACATTCAAATATAACCCAAATTCAATTATATTTTTTGAAAAGTATGAAGATGAGAGTGCAGTGCAAGCACATGGTGCTAACATACCTAAAACCATGGCCGAATTCGGTCCACTCTTAGATAGGGGAAGTGTGAGTCTCACTATAATTAATGATGAATTAACCTCCGTAAGACACATAAAAAAAATAATATAAACATTACTTTTTTTTTTTATTCATCTTGAATATAAGGTTTTACAAGAAGCAAAGGTTCTGAAAAAAGGATTATGAAAGCTTAAAAGATTTCCACATTGACGAAGATTATATTTCAGTCTAACTATAACCAATATCTTAAAAGTTTTCTTTCTACATGTTAAAGCGCGATTTTTCTCTAGTAAGCCTTTAATATTTACCTAAAAGGTCATGGGGTTGGGTTTCTCGTGTTCCTACGACCGAAACTATCCCAATTGAGGCATTTTTCATATCTATAATAGATTTTGCTCCTGAATATATCATTCCGTTTGTTAACCCCTCTTTTAGTGTTGCTAATACACCCGTTAGATCACCTACGTATGGTACATAATCGCTTACTCCTTCTGTAATCATTTTTGAACTTTCAATATAACGATCTGAAATAAACCCTGATTCTCTTGCATTTTTTGAACCCATACCTCGATAAATCTTCACTTTCCTACCTTGTACTGTATCAATGAAACCTGGACTTTCAGTAGCGCCTGCAAATAAATGACCGGACATTATCATATCTGCACCAGCCACAAAAGCTTTGGGAAGATCACCAGGATTTTTAAAACCGCCATCAGCAATTAAACATATATCTGGTTTATGATCTAAAATAGCATCAGCGACTTGAGCTGTAGCAAAGAGCGTAGGGGCACCCACTCCTGTTTGGATTGAGGTTGTACATATAGATCCTGAACCCATGCCAACTTTAAGCCCGATAAATTTATCATCTACAAAATCACATTTTGTTATCAAATGTTCAGCTGCTTCATACGTCCCAATATTTCCTAACACAAAATCAGAATCCAAGAATTTCATTAATTTCTGAGTACCTTCAATATCTGTTTTCTTATAAAAATCAGCGACGTCAATGAAAAAGATGTCCACATATTGATCTATCTCTTTAAGCATATTTTGCGCGTGACTTGATTCAGGAAATTTAGGAGACAAGCCTATAGCACATAATAAATGACCTTCCTCATCTTTAGAAGCAAAAGGAAATTCGGGAGTAAGATCTTTTTTAGTTATCAAACCTCGTAATATACCATTATCATCAATTATAGGCAATTTTTCAATTCTGTGTTTGAATAAAGTATCTAAGGCTTCTTCCCTCGAAACCCCTGGTTTTATTGAAACTACATCCTTAGTCATATAATCTTTTATGATACCATTTTTTAAATCAGATTCATTGAAGGGTATATCCCTTTTAGTTACAATTCCGCAAACTCTTTGTTGCTCGTTTGTAACTACGAGTCCGCTTATATTATAATTAATCATCATGTATTTAGCTCGTGCGATGGTTTCATTTGGTTTAATTGTAGCTATATACTCACCATCGATTACAAATGATCTCGCTCTTTTCACAATTCTTACCATTTCTAACTGCCGTTCATAGGAACAATTACGGTGCAGTACACCTAAACCTCCATTCAAAGCCATCTTAATTGCCATCTCACTCTCAGTGACTGTGTCCATAGCGGATGACATCACCGGTAAATTAAAATGATATTTGCCAATTCTAGTTGAAATATCTACGTCATTAGGCTCAAAATCAGTAAACCCCGGTAAGATCAAAACGTCGTCAAACGTTGCGATTAACTTATCAGAATGAATCTTCTTTCTGTATTTCTCAACCACTTCTTTTCACTTATGTTAAGAATATTCTGTTCAATATTTTAAGATATCTGAGAATATAAATCTTTCCATTTTAATTATTGTGAATATTGTCTTAGTTGAGTAGTGTTGGATTAAATTTATTTGATAAATGCGGTGAACGATTAGTGGAGAAACTACTAATTCATGGAATACTTTAATAGAAGTAAATTCTAAAATCCCATTCTTGTTTCAGATGATGATGGATGGTAATCTTTACATAGAAGAAATTATACCGAAGATTCAACTTACAAAGAATAGGTTTATAGGTGCCCTTGAGAATTATTACCCAGATCTCTCAACTGATCTTACAACTTTCCCTAGAGATCCCATTACATATATGGAGACTTTTGGAGTAGATACTTTAGGTTCTTATCTCAAAGCTCAGAGATTTTTTGCTGCCGTAAAAGCATTAGGCCTAATTTTGGAAGGGAAGCATATCGATGAAATCGCAAACACTTTTTCTGAGCATATAC
>CAZRBD010000101.1:8871-14210 GCA_964598265.1 uncultured archaeon | reverse complement strand
TTCTTTTTTTTATTTTTCTTATTTTTCTTTATTTTGCGTTATTTTTATAAATATTAAAATAAATTGTGTTAGATTATTATAAATCTATATCCCATTTCAGTATCTAACTTATTCTTCAATTTCTTTATATTTTGGTTATTCATTTTTTCTTATCTCTTCTTTTTTGGTTTTTTTTTATGATTTTTTTAATTATTTTATGATTCTGATTAATTTGTGAGCGTAATAAAAATAAAAAAAATATTAATTATACTATTAAATAAGGGTATTCCATTCGGGCAGATAACTTGGTCTTCAATTTCTTTATATTTTGGTTATTCATTTTCTTTTTCTCCAATTTTTTTATTTTTTTTTTTTTGTTTATTATTTTTTTTCTCTAATACACAAATAGTGTGGATCATATATAAATGTTGTGGATCAAAGTATGTATTTTTATATCCAAAAATGGAAAAGGAAAATATAGGTTAATAGAAGAAAGTCTTTAGTACTATTAAAGTATGTTGTGTATAAGTGTGTATAAATAAATAGGATAAGAAAAATGAAAAAAAAAAAAGACAAAAAAAAGTTAAATTTTAATTTATCCTGCAGTGCTTGTTGGGATTAAAAGAATATCATTGCCGTTATTTAGGTTATAATCTCTTAGTTGGCTACTTTCATCCATTGTAACTCCACCAGATGACATATGAAAGTCGTTCGGATCGAGTCCAAACATATTACCTAGGGTTCGCTTAATATCTTCCACATGATTCCCATCGTTCACAGTTAACTTTTCCTTTTTTTCACCGGGCCCAATGGTTGACATGAAATATAAAGTAACTTTCTTTCCTGCGGAAGGGCTTTTAGTTGCAGGAGTTTTAGATTTTATTGGCTTCTCCTCAACTAAATCTAATTCCTCATCAAAATCTTCATCAAAACTCATTCATACCACTTTATATTATGATTTTATATTTTTAATATTCTTTTTTTATACTTAATTAACATGCGTTAATATGATATTATAAAACCCATTGGCATGAATTTGAAGTTAAATAATCCTATATTGCTTGTGAATTATTTTATCCTGCTTAGTATTTTTTTATTAATCCTATTTTAATTCTACAATAATATCTTACCTATTTGTTTCCAGTTGTAAACTCTCATAACGTTTTTAATTTCCCCAACATACCGATTCCAAGGTTGATCATATAATAAAATTCTTATATCGGGAAGATTCTCGGCTGATTTAACGAGATTGGGATTATCATCAATTAAAATATCATACCCTAATCGTATTTTGGCATCATAAGGCTTTGACTCAACATGAATTAAATTTATATAATGAACTCCCTTTTTAAAATCAAGTGAAGTCAATCTATCGATAAGATGAATTTCATATTTTATATTGCGAGCAGTAACAAGATCAACATGATTTTGATTGTTTAACTTTTTAAGGATATATAGCGTATTTTCATCAATAAGAGGGAGTGTCATAGATTCTTCGTATGCTTTATAAAATATTTTAAAGATTTCTTCTTCAGGAACATTCCAATCTTTAAAGAATTCCCATCTTTTTACATCATCTTTAGTGTAATTCTTATTAAATTTTTCATTAAAGATTTCACACACTTTAATAATCATATCAAGTATGACCCCATCGATATCAACCGCGATTTTCATAATATGTTTATCATCTTAAGATATTTAAATATTATACTTAATTTTCTTTCTAATAATTTACTTTCTGAATCTTTCAAGAAAAAAGAAAATTATTAAACAACTTAGAAGAGAATTAAAAGAAACTGAGAAATTTTCTAAGATGAGAGCTATTTTCTTTTTCTAATACGTTGCAATTAAAAGTGTAAAAATTTCCAAAATATAGTAAAAAAGAGTCTTATTTATGTTTAAATTTTTTTTTATGAAAAGTTACATAATATATTAAAAATCAAAACTAATCATTTTAATTCTTGTCCACATGTTTTACAAAAATTTTCTGCTTTAATCCTCTTATTTCCACAATTTGGACAGAATATCGTAGTTGTTGATTTGAAATTTTTAGTTACTAATACTTCTGAATAAAATTTTGCTATTTTTCTGCTTCTTATGAGAGAATAAATACAAATAATTAAAAAAGCAACAATAACAAGTATGAATGGTAGCATTATAATTAACATACTAATGAAATATTCAAAATTATAGTAATAGGGAGAAAATAGAAACATTGAGATATATGGATAAAATGTGAATAATATCATAAAAGAAAGAATAAATATCCCAATTAATGCTAAAGCAAATAAAGAAACTGATTGCTTCTGGGTTAATTTGATACCAAACCAAGATCTATTATCCTTACTCATCTTATTACCCTCCCATTCAAAATTATTTAAAAATATCAATGAATAGCAATGTAACCAATATTATTAAATCTTTCTATCAAAGAATTGAGTAGATTTCATAATGCTTGCTTATTATCTTAAAATATGTATGTATTCTACATAGTATTTTCTCTAATTATTTACTTTCTGAATCTTTCAGGCATATATTTTTTTTATCTATAATCACCAAGTTATTATTTTTATGAGTTTAAATAAGAATCAGAGGAAGTTTAATTCCTTCAATTACCTGAAAAACAGTTGTTTAAACCCATTTCTTAGATTAACCTTAATAAAATCTTAATACCGCTGGTAAATGATATCTACAATCAAAAAGATTGATAGATTCACTATCTTCAGGATACTTTCTTATTATTTTACATGAAAGCTTTAATAAATTAACTTTCTCGCTTTCTGTTTCAAAAATTTCTATTCCTAACTCTTTTGCGATATTTTCAAGAACATTCGATTTTTTATCAGAACTAGTACTACACGAGCTATTTTAAATGCTATGTTTACATGAGGGACACATAGGCTTTTTCTGTTCCATACAATATTTAAAAGTATTATTAATTATATATATTCCATTTATAAGAAAAATGGGTATCACTTTTATGACGTAAATTTAGCATTGGAATAAGTATTTGGAATTTTCTAATTTAATTTTATCATTAGGAACCCCAAAAATGAAAAAATATTTTAAAAATTTAAAATTTCTTACTTCTATTAGGTTTCTTTTTAATAATTACAAAATCAATCGCAAGCTTTTCTGTTCCATTTAATTAAATGTTAACTTGAGATTTCAATAGACCTCTATCTATTAGATAAATTTCAAAATCTTGGGCATGTTCCTTTAACTTAACAGTTCCTACATCATACATATCTTCGATTATCTTTTCAACTCCTGCTATAAGTTTAGTATTGGGTTGAAGGTCCTCATTTTTCAGTAGATTAAATTGATGCTTCACAATATAAACAAATTTTATAAATAAATCTGGTGCTGACTCCACGCCTCTCTCTCCTGCATTGTAAACAGTTTGGATAAGATTCATCCATCGATTTAACGCAATTTCATCCTTTTGACGGACAATATATTTTAAGAATGCATATTCAAACTCTTCTAAAAATGATACAACGTTTTTTCTGTGAGTATCATTAAAAGCTTGTTCAAAGCGAGATTTGAATTTAGTTATGTACCATTCAGAAATTTCGTCAGGATTAATATCCAATGGTAATACCATGGGTACTTCTTGATGCAATACTGGTGGGAAATCATCTGATCCAATATCACTTGTTAACATTTTCCATTGCGAGACTGAATTGAAATTGCTTACAGTTGCGGGGATAAGTACGTGATTCATAACTCCACTTGTAGCTAGGATTTTAAAATAAGCTTCATTCTCGGAATCGTCATCTTTAAAAATATTATCCTCATAATCATACACTTTTATTGTTGCCTCACCAGGTTTAACCCAGCACCAGAACCCTTCATGCATATCATCATTTACTTCAATACTTATATAATGAGGTCCAGGACTCACTTCGGAAAATCCCCGAAAACCCCCCTTAATTGGGAAATATAACAAATCTAACTGGACTAATTGTTTAGGGATATCCCTTAAAATTATATAACCAAACATTTTTTTTTTCACTCTCCTTTTTCGAATAATTATAATTTTAAATGCTCTAAGTCTATAGAATAAAGAAAACTATTTAAGTAACAAATGTCACATAAATAATGTGAATAAAATGAATAACTCTAACATTTTCAGCGAGGAAGCTAATTATGATGAAATATCCACAACGTGTTCACATTATACCCATTGGAGACGATGATGTAGATAGAATTGTCATTCCAGCTGAGATTGGAAAAGCAGATCGTATCTACTTTATTACTAAAAAAGGAAAAAATCTTTTTGCAGATTTAGTTAAAAATTCTAAAAATGAAATATTAGCAAAAAGAATAGTTAAGAAGGAAGATTTAATTGAGATTCGTTGTAATATTTTTGATTTTACAGAACTACTTCAGATTTTTGCAAAAATCATCAGAAAAGAAAGAGTAGAAATGAAAAATAAAGTATATTTTAGTTTATCTACTGGAGGCAATTTACTAAGTGCAGCAGGAATGCTCTCTTGTATTTTATTTGATGCAGAACCATATTTCTTGATAAAAGATTTTAAAAAAGGCAAGATTCCTGCTAACCCGGAGATTTTACCTTTCCCAAAATATAATATAATCAATCCTAAAAAATCTCTTATCAAATTTTTATTATCAATGAAAGAAGAAATGAAAACAAATAAAACTGAGAGTATTTCTAAGAGACAATGTTTAACTTTAATGGAACAGTTACAACCAGATGAAGTGTTTTCTAATACTCCAGGAGACTACAATAAGTTAAAATTTAGGTACCTAGATAAATTAGAAGAGAGAAAATATATTGAAATTGAAAAAAAACCTCGTGGAAAAATCAAAATCTCCATAGAAGGCGAATTTGCATTGAATATCTTTTCAATATATTATGGGTTTTCAGAAATAAATTGAAAAATTATTAGGTTGAGAAATTCATAACAAAGAAAATTTTTTTTAGTTTTTTCAATAATTATAAGAAGATTTAAATGTATATATTTGCAAATATTGAATTAATAATCAATGAACATGTGGTATTAGAAAATTCATACTACAGATAATCAAGAAGGGATAAGTAAATTAGAAAAATCTGTAAAACTTATAGAATATCATCTAGAAAAATATGGAGAATTTTATCCGCCAACCCAACGTGGATTTATTAATGAACAACTCGATTTTTATCAACGAGTGTTAGAAGATCGTAAAGCAATGTTAGCTTCTAATATTAAACGTAATTCATGATTTGCTTTTTAAATTTATCGTTAGAATATTATATTCCTCAAGGAGTAGAAAAACATAGAAAATCCCTTCTATACAATACGATAAGAAAAGATAAAAATTTATCGATAAAAAATTCAACCAATAGG
>CAZRBD010000101.1:0-8861 GCA_964598265.1 uncultured archaeon | reverse complement strand
GAATTAACGAAAAAAGAGATTAACATAAAATTTTATGTCAAAGATAAAGAAGGAAAAATAAAGAATGAGAGCATTGTTGTTATAAAATCAGGATCAACAATTCCGGGATATGAATTATTATTTCTAATTGGTGTGATTTGCATAACATCGATGATCTCACTTAAAAGGCTAAAGAAATCCAATAAACTTGAAATATAGTTATTATCAATTTTATAATATCACTTCAATTTTACGAGATATAGTTCTGAATATTTCCTTGAGCCTGGTGACCTATGATAAGCAATATCTCGTTGAAATATTGATTAAAATTTAGTATGAATGCTTAAAAAAATCCATATTTTTTAAATTTAAAAGGAATTTTTGAAATCGTCTTTTTATTTTCGAATCTCTTAAGCCCCATGGTAAATAACCAACGACATAATGAGAAAAATATCGCACATCCCAATTTGAATTATAAAGACAATCGCCAATGAAACGAAGAAATAAAAGCATTTCTTCACCTGCTAATTGTGGCCAACCAAAGCAAATAAATGGGCATCTTAAAGTTCCAAAATGATCTTCTATCGTCCCAGAACAAGATAAAACAGTTCTATAACCTAAATTGTTGATTTCTTGTATAAATTGAACTATTCCGCTATCCACATTGTTTATTACTTCTAAAATTTCTATATCCTCGGAAATCAAAGCGGTTTTCTCTTGCTATAATTTATGAATTATTTACCTTAATTCAAATAAGGAAACCAACTAAAATAAAATTAACTTAATTTTATTATCCCTTTTATTTACCCTTATAGATAAAAGATCTCCCGCACATTGGACAAGTATCACATTTCGAATCTACCTGTACACATAATCTACAATAAGGGCATCGTATTATATTATGAAAAAACATATTATACTGTCTATAACGCACTATTTAAATTTCAACTAAATTTATGTAAATCAAAATTAGTTTCGATTAGTTAAAATTTAACACTTCAGTTGAATTTATTATATTAAAATTGATTTAGGGTTTTGAAGTTTTTAATAAAATTCAATAACAACCTTTTTTCAAAACTTTGAGATGGTTAAATGAAATTCAATTCGAAAGAATCACAAATAGTACTCTTGGGAACAGGAAATCCAAATCCTAATCCTAATCGTTTTGGTCCTTCCTTAGCAATAATCGTGAAAGATTTATCTTATATAATTGATTTTGGTGCTGGAATCACTCGTCGAACTTATGAAGCATTTTCTAAACTAGGAATTAAAGCTTTTGGGACTCCTCGATTAAACAAGGGATTTTTAACCCATTTACATTCAGATCATACTCTAGGTTACCCAGATCTTATATTAACTCCTTGGATAATGGGAAGAACGATACCTCTTGAAATTTATGGTCCTCAAGGAACCCAAGAAATGACAGATCATATTCTAAAAGCTTATAATCTAGATATCAAAGAGAGGTTAGAGGGCTTAGAACCAAAAAACGACATAGGATTTAAAGTTAAAGTTAAGGAAATAAGAACTGGTATTATTTATGAAGATGCTAATATAACTGTAGAAGCATTCTCTGTTAATCACGGAACATTAACCTCATTTGGTTTTAAATTTGTAACGCCTAATAAGACAATCGTAATTTCTGGTGATACTGCTCCCTTTGATGATTGTATTGACTATTATAAAGGGTGTGATATTTTGATCCATGAAGTCTATTCCTCAAAAATGTTTGAAAGTATACCTCCAGAATGGAAGAGATATCATTCAAGTGTTCATACTTCCTCTTATGAGCTAGCAGAAATAGTTTCTAAAATAAACCCTGATCTATTAATATTGTATCATCAGCTTTTTTGGGGAGCGAGTGAAAAAGAGCTTTTATCAGAAGTAAAGAAAAATTACAAAGGAAAAGTCGTTTCTGGAAAAGATCTTAACATATATTAAACATACTAATAAATGTAATTAAAAAATTATAGATGATCTCCCCTTTAAAATAGATTTATCTATTATAAGGATAATTTTTTTAATATAATGCAAATATATATCAATAACATAGAATTGAGCTAACTTTGGTACGAAAATAAGATGAGTCGAATAGAACATCATAGTGCATTTGGGATTCTTTTTTACTATTTGATTTATATTATATGGACTGGCTCATTTATCCTTCCAAGTTTTTACTTCAATGCTATTGTGTATTTTTCAATTCTTCCCGATTTTGATGCTATTTACTATTTTTTTAAAAGTAAAGGAAGATTGAAGCTCACGATGGAATATCAGCATCATTTGCATTCACTAACACATTTTCCTATAATGTTTTCTCCTGTAATTATCATCTTTATAATAAGCGTTATCTTTAATATTTACCCTCTCTACTTTCTTATCTCGGTTGTAGGGATTTATTTTGGTCATTTTTTTATTGATTCAATAGCAAGTGGAGATGGAATAATGTGGGGAAAGAATCCATTTAAGAAAAATAAATATGCTCGATTCATTAACGCATATAGTGATAAAACAGATGGATATCATGGTAGATATTGGGATGCTCGCTATAGGAAAACTCGGATGTATAAAATCGGGACCATTGCTCTTATAGTTGTATTACTAATTATCATACTCCATATTTTGAATTTATATTTCACGGTTGAACCATCCTTAAGGTACCCAAGAAGTAGTCTTTACAGTCTAATTCTATTTTTTATAATATTTTTGTACTTTGGGCTACGGAATCCCCGTGAGAAATGGTTAAAGGAACCTCCAGAAGGGAGATATGCCGATTACAGAGTAAATATGAAATATATTAATGGATTGAATGAAGAAAATAGAAAAAAACATTTGGAAAAATATCAAAAATTATTGGATGCCGATTTGAATTAAAATTAAAATCAAAATAATTTATTTGATCTAATCAAGAAAAAAATAAATAGGTTTAATGGATATATCTCTTCAATTTAGATCAAGAATTTCCATAAAAGCTTCAAGTCTTGTCATTATTTGGCCTTGAGAATAATTTCTTTAGACTCTGAATATTGAATTAGATTTCTTTAGACTCCGAATATTGAACTAATATTTTATCTAAATAATTATTAAAGAATAGTAGAATTGCACTGGGTGCAATTATAAATGGAAAAAATGTCTATAAACTACTTTATGAGACTTCTGAAGGATTAACTAAAATTTTGAATAAAGATGGTTTTAGATTTGTACCACGGGGGAGAGAGAGAATAGAGAAGAAATGATAAAAAAAATAATTGATAATTTATTTGCCTGTTATAAATATAATGAAAAAACATCTGTAGATGAAATGAATTGAAAGTGGCAGAAATTACTCACGGAGAGTATCTAAAATTTGGGCCTTTGCGTATTAATTATAACTAAATTTGAAGAATCTCTAACAAGAAAATTTAGGAATTCAGATGAAGTTAATATAATTTCTTTATCTGAAGTGTTAAAATCGGATTAGGATTTTAGTACAAAGGTTTCTAATAATATGAAAACGAGAGCAGATGAGATAGAACTGGATGAGGAAAAAGATTTTAATAAAGAAAATTAACTATTACCTCAACCATTAAAAGATAGTAAGCGTTTTGGGAGCCTAATGCCCGTCTTTCGATGATAGTGTGAATTCGTTATTAATTGCCTATACAAGAGGTTTTACCACAGGTGTGTCAATTGAGCCTTTCTTGGACCAAAGACAAGAGCCGGGGTGATAGAGTATGAAGAAGATGTTTAAAAGGTCGATCGAAATCATCACTACTTAATATTTAACTCCTCCACTTATATCTGCGGTATCCATAGTAGGAAATCAATATAACCGCAACACCAAGAAAAAAGAGCCCATAACTTGAAGCATAGCGAATATAACTTACTTTTAACTCACTCCAATATAATATACCATCTTCTTCAACTAAAGGATATTCTTCGGCATAAAATAAGAGAACTATATTAGATTGAAATGGGGGAGTAATTTGGATTGATGTTGTAAAAGTTGTTATATTTTCAACCTCCCAGTAATATGCATAAGGGTCTCCATTAAGATAAAATTTAAATGCTATATTGTCTAGTATTTGAATAGAAATTGTCCCCCGCTCAACATAAATGTTTAGATCGATTTCTTGAGTATGTGATCTCCACGGAGTTTCAATTATTTCTCTATAATAAGAATTAGATTGAGAAAGACCATGACCCATTCCAGTAGGATACCCCGAATCTAAAACTTTAGTTTCTGGATGCGGTATAAATAAAAGACCTGCACTGGCAGTGCTAGATACTATTATGAAAAAGATAAACCATGAAAACTTTCGAGGCATAATTACTAATCTCTTTTTTTTAATTTTTTTTACTGTTTAATTTAATTTTATCTTAATTAACCCTGATATCTAACTGTTTGAAAGCATAAAATGTGATTAACATAACCAATATAGGTAATCCGAAAAAGACAACTATGCAAATGACTGTTACACTACTAAAAGTAAAATACCCATTAAATTTAAAAATTAAATTTTCAAAAAAGTAGAAAACTTCTACTGTGTAAGAACTGTATGAAAGAAGTTCTAATTCTAAATCTTCTAAAAATGTTTCTATAATTATATAAAAAAAAGGTAAAATGAAAGAGATTGAAACATTACGAGTGAGTGCGGAAATCATAAAAGTTAAAGCTAAATAAGAAATCAATTGTATAAATATAATTAAAAAACCCGTTAGAATAAAAGGGATAGATACTAAGAAATTAGTTCTAATGTAAATCATAACTATAAAAGAAGAAAAATGAAATATCATCAAAATAAAAAGGCTTATTCCAGCAGACAATAACTTAATGGCAAGAATTTTGTTCCTAGACTCCGTAGCATAAATTACCATAGCTGATTTATTAGAGAATTCCCCCGATACAATATCAGCAGCAATTATAACAGGAAGTACTCGGAGCCATGAAAAAAAAATACTGGGCGGTTCTATAAATCGATTCCAATAAAACTTATCAACTGCTATATGTTGATCGGCTACACCTTCAAAATTATAATTTAAGAGATTAAATTGAAGGAGGAATAATAACATAATACATAATATGAACTTTATTGAGAGAATCCGGTGTTTTAAATAAAAAATGAACAAATGTTTCTCATAAAAAAGTGAGGTTTTTGTTTTATTTTCTCTTTTCATACGATTCTCCTTTGATTATTTTTTTATATATCTTATTTAAAGTTCCACTAATAGGAGTGAAATTGAAATCCTTATAATCCGATATTATATTGGATACTTTTTCTGGATTGTTGGTACGGAAAATTATTTTTTCACTTAATATTTTGGGTGAGTCAGAAAATAAATCTTTTTCAGCAGATAACAGCTCATTAAGTTTTGCAAGAGTCATACTCTCATTTTGATTGATGTGAGTTATTTCATACTCATTAAATCCATAAAATTGAGCAAAATTATATATTTTATCTGAGGCTAATATTTGACCTTTATCAATAAATGCAATATAATCTGCGATTTGTTCTATTTCCAGAACTATATGGCTTGAAATAATTACAGTGATTCCTTCTTCTCGTTTCATCCTTATTTTTTGAATAAATTCGTCCCTCCCTAAAGGATCAATATTAGAGAGCGGTTCGTCAAGAAAAACTATTTTGGGGTCTCCCGCAAAGGCTTGAGCCATTCCTAATCGCTGCCGCATTCCTCTCGAATAAGTTTTAATAACCCTATCCCAATAATTTTCATCTATACCACTCCATTTTAAATAGGAACTAATTTGATTTTTATTATTTAATTTCTTAATTCTTAAGCCTGTTATCAATTGAAGAAACTTTCTTCCGGTGATATTAGGATAGAAGCCCACATTTTCAGGTAAAAATCCAATTTTTCTTCTTAATTTACCTGAACTATTTAGGATATTAGTTCCGAAGATGGACGTGGTTCCATTTGATGGTTTCACTAATCCTAAGAGCATTAGCATTATTGTTGTTTTTCCCGCCCCATTTGGCCCTAAAAACGCAAAACAAGAGTCATGGATTTCCAAATTTACATTATCTATAACTACTTTATTATAATATTCTTTTGATAAACCTTGGATTTTGATGATAGGTTCTTTAGTGGTAGACATAATTTTAGATCTTCATCTTTTTCTTATATTATAAACATGATTGATTTAATCATTTGGATTAATTTTACAATGGAATATTAATTATTAAATTTTTCTTCATTTATTAGATATTTACTAGATTAATGATTTGATTACATAAACATATTTGAAAGAAAGATATACATTCAGAATAAAAATATATAAACAAGAAAGAAACTATCCTTAATTATTTAGTGTTAAAATTACTTTAGAAACTATCTAAGAAAGTATTTATTATTTCAGAATTTGAAAAGTTTGATATCAGACTATTGTTAGAATTAAAATCTTTTTTGCGTGTAAAGTTCGCCCTACTCTCCCTATCATATTTTTGACGCTTGTTTGCGTCTCGTACAGTAGGGACCACCCTTTCTTTTAACTAGTTAATTTTTTTAATGTGAAATTTTCTACTCCCATGCCCCTTAAATCATCTTGATAATAAGTATCTACTTGATGAATAGTAATAATCCCAAATATATACATATTCTTATAACTGCTGAATCTTTGTTAGAAATATACGGAACAATTCAAACACAAGCTATTCATCTCACTATGTTATACAAGGGTTAATCCTTTTAATAATTGGAATTATTTTAGCAATATTTTTAGTATCACAGAAATACAAATTTAAAAAACATTAATTTTGTTAAAAATGAAGTGTGTTAATCCTAAATGAATTTGGTTATCTATTTTCTAACCTTAGGATAAAAAAAGAGTCAAATTTTAAATAGAGGATCTACTAAATTTCTTCTTTGGAGTGAAAAATTTGGTGATCAAATTAAAGAATTCATTCAGTGCTTCCTTACCTCTGAGAGTGGTTTGATAACTAATACCTCGATCATTTTCTTTTTCTATTGTTTCTAAAAGATTCCGTTCTAAAAGAAATAAGAGATATTCTTTACATAAACTGGTTTTTAATCGTAGTTTTTGTAAAATTCGACTAAGATGGGAGGGTTCTCGGGAACACAAATCCAAAATTTGTGCCCAAATTTCATACTTATTCCTACGCCCTCTGGTAGAATTAATCTCTGTATGGATTGTTTTTTTCATCATTATGCTTTACATTTACCTTTAATTTGATTACTTTCTCTGTCCGCAAAATCTACAGAATTCGGCATTTGGTTCCAAAAATTCGCTACATTTTCGACAATATTCATAACCTGATCTCTCCAGATTATTAAAATCCTTATCTAGTAATGCCATATATCTGTGTTTTGGAATGATTTCATATTTATCTAATAGATCCCCCCAAGCATTCAATTCGTGATATCCATTCATCCATTTATTAGTTTGTCTTAGTACTAAATAGGATGGGATAATTAAAAGGATAAAGGAAATTGAAAAAAATCCATACCAAATTCTGAAATCTGAAAAAAATATTGCTTGGAATAACAGAAAGATAATCCAAAATAAGTCGTTTAATACAGAATGCTTTTCATGTTTCAAAATTAATCCCATTTTTACATCCATTGATACCCTATTATCTTGAAATAAGGGATCCCGCATTTTAAACAATTTAAAAATTCTAAATTTGGTTGTATAAATCTTGATCATCATCAAGATTTCTTCAGATAAGTAATTTAGATTCTGTTTTTCTTTTAAAAAATATTCTCGACGAATAACAATTGTCTCCTTTATAAACCTAAATATAATGTATAAAAAAAAACTTACAGCTCCAATAAAAGGAGGAAGTGCGAAAAATAAGAATATAATAGAAAATCTCAGAGAAACTATCAATATCAGCAAAAATATCAGAGAAGATATCGATATCAGACGAAAAATTTGCTGAAGTATTAAAAATGTTTGGGTCTTACGGATTTGTCTTGAGAGAAGATTATGATTTTTCTTCAATTTTTCATCAATTTCATCAGGAATTTCTATATGTGAATTCATAAGTAAAATAACAATTTTGACTATATAAGCAAATATGGAACTAAGGTCCATTCAATTTTTTTTTCATTTCATCAATTCGTTAATAACAAAAGTAGCCACAATACCCGCAAATGTATCTGGACTAAATCTCTACTTCAAGTCATCCAAGATTTGGTATCGGAAAAGATAATAAAGTTCCATCTGGAAAAATTAGGCTAGGACTTTGTCCATTTGTAGTATCAAATCCTTTTCTAGACAGGATAATAGAGGGATTTTAAATAAAAACATTAGCGAATAATCCATCAATACTTCAAAAATTTCCGGTATCGATTGAGTATTTTTTTCATCCATTTTTAATACTTCAAGCAGGATAAATAAAATGAGTGAAATAATAGATAAAAATAAACGTCAGAAATGCAAAGCAAACTTATCTAAGAAAAGATAATAATATTGAAAGAAATGACTTCAATTTAAATTTAAATTAAACATGATTATATTATTATTAAAGGATTCCTTATGAAGAGAACTCATTATATCTTTATAGTGATATTTGGAATTTTAGCATCTCAGTCGATAATGCTTGTTGGAGGTTCTACCGAATGGATCGCATCCATTTCTACTTCACATTATAATTGGAAATCTACTTTAAACCAATTTTCAGGCACTGATTTATATCCTGATGGGGATTTAGTTGGCGGGATTAATAGTCCAGGAGGAGATATTCAAATAAGCTTGAAGTCAATTCCCTGTAATAACTTCAGTTTTTTTGAAGGTGACAGATTAGATTTTTCCATCGGTCTTGAGGGGGACGTGGCAATTGAAGTCAGCAAATTTAACAGTGATTATCATCTCCTAATTTTACCAATTAACGTCAATGGAACCAATTTTTTCGAACTTT
>CAZRBD010000100.1:0-14441 GCA_964598265.1 uncultured archaeon | reverse complement strand
TTTATTATTATAATCTTTACCAATACTGTAAAAATAGATTTATATAAAATTATTGAAACCTTAAAGGTTCATTTTGTTTTCATCCTTTTAATAATCATAACACAAAAATATTGATTGAAAATCTTATCCTCTGTTAATGATATAAAAAAATTAGAAAATTAGAAAATAATTTTTTTATCAAATTCGTCACAATCCCTACTTCCCTCACTTCTAACCAATTGTTTTCGCATTTTTTAAAGTTCTCACATACTTTCTATAACTCATTTTGTTCATAAAAACGCTCTACTTTCTGAAAAAATAATAGTTTACTAATTCAGTCAATTTACTCCAAAAATAATAAATATTTAAATAAATTTAGAGATATGATGAATTTGGGAAATTAAAGTTGTCTCCCGTTGTAGAAAGCATCGCTTTTTAAAGTCTCACGTTGGTCTACTTTCTTAATTTTTTATAATTAATTTATAAACTAATGTAAGATTTTGAATGAAAGTTAATACATTATTATTCATACAATATTATGAATATTATTTTTTTATAAGCATCATACTACAACTTGATAAATGTTAAAATGAGAATATTGTATTTAGATTTGAACAATTCTGGAATTTCTGGAGATATGTTCCTTGCATCTTTATTAGGATTAGTTCCAGATAGTAGAATTATTTTGCAAAAATTAGAGAGTTTAAAAAATTATTTATCTGGAGTTTCAAGATTAGAAATTAAATTAGTAGAAATAAATCATTCTGGAATTCAACTAAACCAACTAAAAATAGATATTAACGAATCTAAAGATCATAGAACTGGAAAAAGCTTACAAAATGCTTTAGATGAATTTTTAATTAATTCTGATCTTTCGAAGGGAGCTAGGGATTATGCAAAAAGTGTTTTAGATTCGTTACTTCAAGCTGAAGCTGAGGTACATGGAGATTTAGTTGAAAAGATACATCTGCATGAATTAAGTTCTGTTGACACTTTAATAGACATATTAGGAGTAACTGAGACATTAGATGAGATCGGTTTCTTTATTAATGATTTTATTATAATGTGTGGAAAAATTCCTTTAGGAGGTGGAATGATAAAAATTAATCATGGATTGATGGCTATTCCTGCTCCTGCTACTGTAAAAATTCTAGAGAAATCAAATTTATTAACTTACGGGGGACCTATTGAATCAGAACTGGTAACTCCTACGGGAGTTGCTTTATTGGCTAATTTAAATCCAGGTTTTCTCCAATATTTACCAGAGATGAAAATTTCAAAATCAGTTTATAGCACAGGTCAAAAAACCTTCAAAAATTTCTCAAATATTTTAAGAGTTTTCTATGGTGAAAGTAAAGACCTAACTAGTTTGAATTTAGCACTCCATTTACAAAAATATATTGAACAAGTTTCAATCTTAGAGACAGATGTAGACGATGTCTCAGGAGAAATACTTGGAAATCTTATTGAAAAATTAGAAAAGAAACATGTGTTAGATGTCCAGATCTTACCTAGTCTAACCAAAAAGAATAGACCGAGCCATATCATTAAGATTCTTTGTTATCCAGAACAAATATTTGATTTAATTGAAATGATAATACATGAAGTAGGAACTTTAGGAGTAAGATTTAATACTATAAGTCGAGTTTGTATAGAGAGAAAAGTTGAAAAAAAAAATATAAAAATAGATGAAAAAATTTACGAAATGCATTATAAAATATCATTTATCGAATCAAAAAAAGGTTTAGAACTAATTAATATAAAGCCAGAGTATGAAGATTTGAAGAAAATAAGTATTAGTTCAGGGTTATCTATAAAAAAGGTCCAACTTCTAGCCCAAGCAGAATTAAAACAAATTTACAATAAATATTAAGTAATAAAGATAGAAAAAAAAGGAAAGTTTGAAATAAGCTCCAAAATAACAAGTTTTAATATTTGTCTACTTGAAACTTATTAAGTAAAAACTCATCTTCAACCATTTCTCTAGAAAATTCTTGTAGCCGCGATATTTCTTTCTTGATCTCTTCAACTTTTCTTAATTTGCCTAATTCCTGATAAATTTCTGAAGCTTCTTGGAATGTAGAATAAATTTCATCAAAATTGCCTGATACTTCAAGATCTTCTGCTAAAAATACTAAACCTTCAGCAGTTTCTTGTTTCTTTCCAAGTTTCTTTTGTATTTTTAATGATTTATAATGATATTTCATACTTTCAGCGTGTTGTTTGAAAATTGAGTAGGTTCTTCCTAAAGCTCTTAATACTAATGCTTCTTGTTCTAGTAGATCTTTATCTCGGCAGTGTTTTAAAACGGACTGTAGAAACTGAATGTACTCAGATTTATTCTTAACGTGTGACCGATCAAAATGCTCCATCGCTTTTTTAAAACTTTCTAAAGAATTGATGATATCTTCATCTTCAAAAAACTTTTTTGATTTTTCTAAAAGTTCATCATAATCCATAGATACGACCATAGGGTCTCAACTAATTATCCTTGGAATTTTATTTTAGTTTTTATTTAAATTAAAAATAAGTTCAAATATAATTATATTGAATTGCATATATATAGTTATCTCACTTAAATTGAAAGATAAGAGATAAAGAAAAGGGATAAGTTATTGCGAAATCTAGTGTCCCGCATGTGGTAAAAATGCAATAAATGGTGTTTATTTAAATAAAAACTTATTTAATTAAAACATTTAATTATGTCAACTTGTAAGAAATAGTAATTTCTGTTTTGAAAATGAGTAAAAAATAAGAAAAAAGGATTTAAGAGTTACAGATTAATCTAAATCATCCCAAAAGGTTCAAAAATGCAAAATTCAAAAAGATCAACTCCATAGATTATTCCAATAAATTTTGTCTTCTTTTTTATTTTATTTAGGTCGTAAACATAGAAGGCCACAACAAAAAAGTGAAAATATCCAAAGAGGAAAATTAATATGAAGGAGCTATAATTCAATTTCACTTGTTAATGATATTCATATTATTTAAAAATTAGAAATTAATCAAAATTTAAATAAACTTGCGGTTATATCTATGTTTTCAACTTAACTACGATTTTTCAGCAGTTTTATTAGCAATTAGAGCTGCAGAAGCACCCGCTCCAAATCCGTTGTCGATATTAACTACTAATAAGCCTGGTGAACATGATTGTAGCATGGTAATAAGTGCACCCTTCCCCTTCTCACCAATACCATAGCCACTTGATATTGGGACACCTATAACAGGGACATCTACGAGCGCAGCAACTACGCCGGGTAAGGTTCCTTCCATACCAGCGCAAACAATTATCACATGAACTCCCTTTTTTATCATATTACTTAAAGGTTCAAATATTCGATGTATGCCTGAGATGCCTACATCAAAACTCGTTATAACCTTACTTCCCATTACTTCTGCTATTACATTTGCTTCAGTAGCAACAGGAATATCAGAACTTCCGGCAGTAATGATACCGACAACCCCTCCTTTTTTATTAAATTTGAAGGATTTTTCTTTAATAACTATGATTTTCCCTAAACTGTTAATTTCAATAATATAATCCGCATTATTGCCTAAATTTTCACTTATTAGATTTTTTTGCTCTTCGGTAAAACGAGAGATTATTGCAAATTTCTTATTCTTTAAAAATCCAGAAATTATATCCATTAATATTTGAGGATCTTTATTTTGAGCAAATATTACTTCGGGTATACCTGTCCTAGTTTTACGAAAAATATCTAATTTTGCTAATTCTCCAATTTCTTCGACAATATTTACTTTTAATAATTTTTCAGCATCTTCTAAAGATATTTTATTTTCAAGTAAATTTCTAAGAATATCTTTTATTTCACTCATATAATCTCCCTTTACTAAATAAAATTGATAGTAGTGTAACTAACATCTTCTAGATTTTGTATTTTACCATTAGAAAGTATAAAGAAATTTTTAAAAAAAGATAATAATTAGTCATACTAAATATAAATTACTACAATATCAATTAATAATCCTAATTTAAAGTGAAAAGACACATGAAGATTGATTATACATCATATAAGGATGTAGATTTGAAAGGAAAGAAAGTACTAATGCGTGTTGACATCAATTCAAATATCGATGTTGAGAAGATGGAAATTACAAAATCACCTCGAATTGGAGTTTTAGTGCCATTCTTAAATGAGATCTATAAGGAAAGCGCCGTAATAATAATTGCCCACCAGTCTCGACCAGGTAATGATGATTTCACAGATCTAGATATTCATGCAAGAGAAATTGAGAGACAGCTTGGTCGTCCAGTTAAGTTTGTCAAGGATATTTTTGGAGACATTGCTGTCAATGCAATTAAGGAACTAAAACCTGGAGAAGTCTTAGTATTAAATAATATTCGTAAATATGAAGCAGAAATGAAAAGTTACGATGATTTTTCCGAAGCTGAAAATCTTGATATGATTAAAACTCTATTTCCATTAGTAGATTATGCCATTGTAGATGCGTTTGGAGCAGCTCATAGAGCACATGCATCAATAGTAGGTTGGCCAAAAATGATAGCTGGCCCTATAACTGACAGGGAGTTAAATAACTTGAAAAAGATAATCGAAGCTCCTGATAAACCTATGGCTATGCTCATTGGAGGAGCAAAAGCAATTGATAAATTCAAGGCTATGAAGTATAATTTCGAAAATGAGAAATTAGATTATGCTTTATGTTCCGGGTTAACAGCCATTTTGATCTTTGAAGCACTAGGTAAGAATATGGGGGAAGTCAATCACAAAATAATCGCTAAAGATTTAGAAGTTAACAAAGATATGTTAGTCAATACGTACAAAAAGTATGAAGATAGAATTATCCTTCCTGTTGATTTAATTATTGAGGAGAATGGCGCCAGAAAAACAATTACAATTGATGAAACTGGATCATATAATACTACAACTGGTGATATTGGCCCTAAAACTGTTGAAAAATTCAAAGAAATTATGAAAAAATGTAAGACAATTATAGCAAATGGTCCACCAGGCATATTTGAAATGGAAGTCTTCCGGGATGCAACAAACGAGATGGTATCTGCAATGGTCGAAGCTACTAAAAATGGAGCTCTTACCATAATTGGAGGTGGAGAAATGGGTGCCGCTGCTGAGATGTCAGGAATGGCAGATGGTGTTTCGTTTATTTCTACTGCAGGGGGAGCTATGTTAGAAATTATTTCAGGGAAAGAATTACCCATGATTAGAGCTTTGAGAGAAAAGAAGCTGTAATTTATTTATTATTTTATATATTTTTTTCATTCTTTCAAATTAGTTTCATAAAATATTTATTTTTTAATGATCTACCATATATAATTCTAAACTCAATTAGAAGAAAGGGCCCGTGGTCTAGACCTAAGCTTTAGCTTGGGGGATATTGGTATGACGTCCGCTTGACGTGCGGAAGGTCGCGAGTTCAATTCTCGCCGGGCCCACTATAATATATGTAGGAAAATCAAGATGCCAATTAGAATTCGTTGGAAATCAAAGGAATATTTTGGAATAGGACTGTTACTTTTAGGAATGTGCGGTATGTTCCAATTGTTCTTTATTTTCGTAGGTCAGTATTTTTTAGGTATAGGTAATTATATTGTTGTAATCCTCCTCCCCATTGGAATTTGGGGGGCATTGTTTTTTGCATCAACAATTCTTTTTGAAAGTTATGCTCAAGTTGAGAGAAGGGAAAAATTACGAAGTCAATTTAAAAAATCGGGTAGCAAAATTTCGACAGCAGAGAAGTTTTTGAAATTTCCAATTACAAAACCTTTGATTATAGTATTTGGATTGTTTATTGTGTTTTTCTTCAGCAGTTACTTTATATCTTACTTGTTTCTAAATGTCACTTTATCGTTTTTATTAGCAGAAAATATAAGTGCTATAATTTGTTTGCTTGTTGCTAATTTAATAGAAAAGAATTATGGGCGCATTAGAAGATTTTAACAAAATTCTTTCAAATTTAGATATTTTGAAGATTTTTAATTGATATTGAGATGATACAACAATAAATAAATAAGTATTTAGCATAAGATAACAAGCTAGTTTCCTCAAATTTAATATTTAATAATATTTTTTTTTTGATAGAACATGGCAAAGATCGATGTACGCTGTCCCAAATGTAATAAGTGGGACAATATTGAAATTCCTGATGATATTACAAAACAAAGCACCAAAGGTCTTCTAACGGTACATGTTACTAGTGGGATGATTTGTGAACATTCATTTATAGTATATCTTGATAAAAACTTGGTAGTAAGAGACTGTTTTGTAGCTGATTTTAGAATTGAACTATCAGAATCTTCAGATGTTCAAGAAAATTCAATCTTGGAAGCAGATGATATTAAAACAGATTTGATAAAACTAAATTTATCAGAAAAATTAATGGCTTACGTTCTTAAAGCGATTTTTTTAGGTCAAAAAGTACTAATAATCTCTGATGGTCAGTTTCTTGACACTCATATTATGAATTTCTTTTCCCATATATTCAAAGATTCATTTGAATTTAATTTAAATATAATATCAGAAGAAAATTACATGAAAACAAAAAAAGATTACAAGGAATATATTGTTTTAAAGAAGCGGGAGATAATAAGAGATAAAAGTAAAATTATCAGCTCGAAAAAAATAGATATTACTAAATCAATTGCTCAAAAATTTTTTAAAGAGGTTGATGTTAATTCAAGCTTAATAATATTAAGAAATGAAATCCATAAAGCTTATGAATTCTCAAAATCTATTATGGAATTATTTAAAGAGTTTAAAGAAGAATCATTAACTTCGAAAAAGATTATAGATCATGTTGAAGGAAAATATCATGAACGAATACCAGTCTTCTATTTGAAATTTTTATTTGAACTTATTAAAACCTATTTTAAGGTTCAAATTCCTAAAATCAGTTGATTTTAAACCTTCAAAGGTTTCCTAAAAAAAAAAAAAAAAATTTTAGTTAGCTAATTTTGAGCCAAATTCTTTACATTTAGGAAGATCTTCATCAACGATTGGACCCTCCATTCCTCCAACTTTTATGGATAACCCGGAACTTGCCTTGGTTAAATCTGGCATCAACTCACTAACTTGTGCTTCCATATCTTTTATTACTTTTTCAAAATCTTTTCCCATATATGTGTCAAATACAGCATAAGATTTTCCTTTTAACTGAGCATTTGCAAGTTCTTTTATGAATTTTTTTACAGTTCTTGTATGGCTACCACCATGATTCGGAGAACCTAAAAGAATTAAATCATAAATTTTTTCCTGATTTAGATCAATTTCTTTTACATTCTCAACTGTTACTTCGTTTTTCTCAACAGATTTAATCCCTTCACCAATTAATTCAGCAACTTTTTTCGTGTTGCCATGTTTTGTATCATACCCGATAAGTACTTTCATTTTTTTCTCTCTTTACTGTTTATCTTCTGTTTTATTTTAATTAGTCTGATTAATTTCATTTAATTAAAAAAATTCTGGATATCTTAAAAACTTTGGATAGAACAAAACGCTCTATATCAAAAAACCAATTCCTACTAGATTTTTTTTTTTTTTAGAAGACAATAAGATCGTGAAAGGTGGATTTCACGAATTTTCAACCCAAAAAAATTTAGATCTTTTTTTAAATCTTCTTCAATTCTTCCATTCTTTTCCTTAGGAGAGAATGATTTTTTTCAATTATAATTTTCCAGAGTTCTTCCCGTTCAATATCAGAAGCGTAATTTAATTTTTTATATAATTCTTTTATCTCTTCCATCCTAATCAATTGGTGTAACCTTTAGTTTCTACTTGAACTTTATGTTTTATAAAGTGTATTATTAACTTGTTATGACCTACTTAAAAATTAACGCGTTATAAAATAGATTTTAAAAAAAATGCGCCCTCCGGGAATTGAACCCGGGCCGCCAAGTATTTGCATTTTAATAATATATTAAAATATGGCAACCTGGCATAATGACCACTATACTAAGAGCGCAAATTTAATATAAATAAAAAAGGTACTAAAAAATTAAAATTTTTGGATTTAGAAATAGATTAAATAATCTTTGATATTACTTGGTTGATTTCATTGGTATAAATAAAATTATCAAGTTCCGAAAGGCTATGAGGTAACCCTTCCCTTACACCTACTTCTCTACATTCTAGTGAAGCCATCGCTGAAGCAATTTTTGAAGCTTTTTTAATGTCGAAATTGTTGAGAGTAGAAATTAAGAGGCCACTAAGGAATGCATCGCCAGCTCCAGTAGTGTCTTGCACAGGGAAGTCAGGATTTGAAAAAGTACCACTATTTATTATAGTTTCCCCGTCCGAAATTATTGATCCATTAGCACCATCGGTGATAGAAATTAATCTAGCACCCATATCCAGAAATTTATTCAACATTAATGTCTTTTTATTCTCTCCTGTAAATTCCTGAGCCTCTTCATAATTTATAGAAATTATATCTGATTTTGATAGCAATAATTTAGCCCACTTTGGCGCGTTTTTTACTATAGACATGCTTGGAGCAGCAAAAACTAGCCCACCATTATTCTTCGTGATGTTTATAGCTTTTTCAATTGCTTGACATGCACTATCACTAGTTAATGAAGTCCACGCAAAAGTTTTAGCATTTTCAAATATTTCTTCTTTGACATGCTCAGGTTTTAACAAATTATTTGCTCCTTTATAAGCTAATATGCTTCTATCCTTACCCCAATCGGTTCTTAAAATTAAAGAAAAGGCTGTTACGTCTTCATCTGTTTGGATTATATTTGATAAATTTACGCCTCGATTTTTCATATCTTCAAGGATGCCTCCGGCGGAAAAATCTTTTCCTATTACACCAATATATGCACTATTAAGCCCTAACATGGCGCAATCACTAGCGATATTAGCACCAGATCCTCCTGGTACAAAATTTACATTATTTATGTTTAATTTTCTACTATATTCTATGGCTGTATATTTTTTGACAATGTCTCGATTTAATAATTCAAATCGTAAAATATCGTCGATCCTTATAATGCAGTCTAAAGTACAGCTTCCAATTGAAATTACATCATATGGCATTTTTATTTCACAAATGGTTAAAATTTGTATTATAGAATAATTTTAAAATAGAAATAAGCTATATAATAATTTTCCTAAATTTGGATTCAAAATAATGATATTTTATAGAGAAATTATTCATCAGATTTCAACCGATTCAACTCTTTCTCTAACTCGGCTATTTTTTCATCAGAGCCCGCACTTGGAAGAGCAATTCCCATTTCTACTTGAATTTCGGCATCCATCTCACCTAAAACGTTATTAACTTCGGAATCTGTTATTGCGGTATCCAGTTGAATGCTATCTATCCCTTCTGATGTGATCTCTGCTGTAACAGCAAAATCTTCCATATCAATATCAATATTCTTCATCATTTCTGTAAGTTGTGGAATAGAGAATTGAGATTTTAAGGATGAAAGAGATTGAGCGATACCCGTCATTATTTGTGCAACGTCTTTAACCGCGTTTGCTTGTTCTAATTTAAATAACAACCCTTCTAGGTTTGTGCGAAAGCCATCAATAGATCGAGCTTGTTTTTTCGTTTGAAGATAATTACGTGCATGGAATTTTGAACCTTCCAAATCCCCTTCTTTGCGAAGATTTACTGCTTTATCCCTAGCAAGTTTTGCGCTAATTTCCAATCTTTTTGTCTGTCTCATCAATCTTTTATTAAAAACTTTCAATTTAATCGCAGGAGAGCGAGAACCATCCTTACTCTTTCCTCCCGAGAGCCACTTAGAAATATCCTTTAGAAATCCCATAATAATCAATTGTTTTAAGTATTAATATAATATATAATATACCGATCTTATATAATTATTTTTCGAGACAGATACTTATTGATACTTCTCAAAGAGATTAAAAAAATTAGAATAGAACGTATTGTGAAATACTGCAGTTTAAAGAGTAAATTTGATATATACGGTTAGAATTATTTATAATACAGATAGTTAATTAAATTAGCTATAAATAGAAAAATTGTTTTTATATTTATTATGTCATCAGTAGATTCAAAACTTTATCAATATGGTGTGAAGACAGCACAAGAAGCAGTTGCATTAGATAATCAAGGTAAAGCGCGCCAAGCAATAAATCTATATCAAAGAGCAGCAGAAATTCTATTGCAATTCTTGAAATATAATAAAAATCCTCAAATGAGAATGATGTGTCAAAGAAATGTTGAGGAATATGTGGAGAGAGCAAAAGTTCTAAAATCTCATCTGAGTGGAACACGACCAAGACGGGGGAGGCCATCCGCAAAATCACAATCTGCAAAAGGTGGAGGAACAGCTGAATCTGACATAGAAGCAGTATCATCAGAAGAACAAGAACTTATTGATATGATATCTGGAACAATTGTTACTGAATCTCCAAATGTTAAATGGGATGACATTGCAGGTTTACAAAATGTGAAGCAGGCTTTAAGGGAAGCTATAGTTCTACCGATTGCAAGACCAGAATTATTTACTGGAGCTAGAAGACCTTGGTCGGGAATATTATTATTTGGACCACCTGGATGTGGGAAAACGTTATTAGCTAGAGCAGCTGCAACTGAATGTAGAGCTACATTTTTTAGTGTTTCTTCTGCTGATTTATTAAGTAAATGGTTAGGAGAGAGTGAAAAACTGATTAGTTCTTTATTTAAGGTGGCTCGATTAAAAGCACCGAGTTTAATATTTATGGATGAAATTGATTCTGTGGCTACAAAAAGAGGGGAAGGTTCTGAAAGTGGTGGCGAAAGGCGTGTTAAAACACAACTCTTAAGTGAAATTCAAGGATTAAAGTCCACTCATGATAAACTTCTTTTAGTTTTAGGAGCTACAAACCGTCCGTGGGATATAGATAATGCGATGTTAAGTAGGTTTGAGAAAAGAGTGTATGTCCCCCTTCCAGATTTAAAAGGTAGAACAGGGATTTTCAAAATTCACACTGAAGGCGTAGACACAACATTAAAAAATGAAGATTATATTGAATTAGCTGTGAGATCTGAAGGGTATTCAGGAAGAGATATTGCGAATGTATGTCGTGAAGCATTAATGCTACCAATACGAGAATTGGATACAAGTGGTTTACTTGAAAGTTCAGACAAAGATATAAAAATTAGAGACCTTACGTTAGAGGATTTTACTATAACTCTTAAAAAAGTTAAACCAATGACCAGTAAAGCATTATTAAGACAATATACAAATTGGGCAGAGGAATTCGGTGAAGTGTAGATACAGATAGATGATCAACATGGAAAGACAGAGAGAAAAAGCAGAAATATCACCTAAGGAAACTAAAGAAAAAACTGGAAAAGAACTCAAAGAATTAAGGAAAGAACTTGACAGACTAAAGAAATTAAAAGAGGAAAAAGAAGAATTAGAGAGAGTAGCTACTCAAAAAGAAATAATAAAACCGGAAGATACGAAGGAAACAGATCTAAATTATATAGAGGAAGAGTTTGATAAACTTCAAGATCTTTTATCTTCTCAATTAGGGAAAATAGATCAAAAGGTTTATAAACAGCATTCTGAGCATATAGAAGCAGAGCTACAAACACTTGAAGACGAAATAATTGAAGAAAAAGGATTAATTGAGAAGAAATTAACAGCATACGAGAATTTAATAAAAGCTTATCCATGGCTGGTAGAGGAACGGAAGAAATTCATGTATTCGATGCCTGATAAAACAAAATTTGAAAATGATTATCTCTCTTGGAAGACAGAGTGGGCTAAAGTATTATTTGATTACGCCAGATTTGCTGTAATTCATATAATTTATACCAGAGACTTAAATTCTGAGAAACCCTTTTCTAACTTTACTGATCGAGAAACTTACATAAGGAAAATTGTTAAAGAATTAATCAAGAAAAAACAAGCAAAATGGCTTTCAAAAAAGAAAGATAAAGCAAGAGTTTATTGGAAATCACTTGAAGGTTGGTCTGATGAAATTTATAACTGGGCTTATGAAAATGGAAAAATTGAGCCCATCATGATCTATGAGTTAAGAGAAGCAAAGCAAGAAGATTTTTCTAATCTCCCACTAGAAGATTTAGAAGCAATTTTTAAAATATTAGCAAAAAGCCGCAGAGCTAAGATTTTAAAACTAGATGACGGACAACTAGCCTTTAAGATAAGATTAGAATAATGTTTTAAAATTGATTTATATGGAAGGGAAATACCACTGCTTCCCTGTTAAAATGTTTTCCCTATATTTAGCTATATTAGTCTTTTCAAGTGAGTCTAAAGCTCTAAGAGCACGATCTTGCGACCAGTCTAAATTAATACATACTTCTTCTAATGTGAGAACCCCTTTTTCCTTAGCTAATTCGACAACCTTGACCTCGTCACCTGTATATTGGATTGGGAAAAATCGTATTAAAAGAGAGCCGGATTCTAATTGAGTAATACCTTCGATTACTTTGTTTTTTTTCAAATTTTTCATTGCTTTTTCGACATCTTTTGCTTCAACATTCCCTTTTAAGATGCCTGTATTTATCAATTCAAAAACTTCTGATAGTGGTATTATGCCTCCAGTCTCTTCTTTACTCATTAAAACTCTCTGATAAGCGAGCATTCCCAATTTTTGGTAATCAATTTTAGAAAACTTTTTTAAAACATCATGCTCAGTTAATTGTTCAGTTATTATTTTTGATGAAGGAATACCATATTTTTTTTGTAATTCTTTAACTTCTTGCCTTAATTCAGGAGTTAAAGCAAGTAATATTCCATGTTTTTTAGCGAGCTCACGAAGTCGGTCTTTTGTAAATTTTTCCACTGAGGCTTTAGCCTGCATATCCTTCATTTTTAACTCTGCTGCCTTCTTCTTCATGGCTTCCCTTAAATCAATCTCGTCTTCTATTTTTCGAATGCCCATTTTAATATCACTATTTTGTAATGCTTTGATTGATTATTAATAGATTTTTTAGTATAATATAATTATTAAAGAAGATTATAATCTTATTTATATTTTTAAAATTATTGGAGATGGAATAATGAACGATGCAACTAGTTTTAGACAGATTAACAATATTGAATTACAAATAATTATTACCTCCTTTATCAAGATATCTGCTAAATTTTTAGACATTTTGGATAATCTCAAGAGCAAACTCTATACTTCAATTAAACATTCGACTAATAGAACAAATTTTCTATCTATATATTTAATAACAGATGAACAACAGAATTTACTTAATGAGATTAATATTCGAAATAAAATTTATGCAACAGGAGTATTCTTTGGTTTAATTAAAAGAGGTGTATTTTTATTGAGCATAGAAGGTGCAGAATTTCTATATGTATCTAACATCTTTCCTGATTTTAAAAAATTAATTCTCAATGAAAATGGAGAGAAATCAACTCTTTATGGAAATAATATCTTAAAGAAAATGGTCGTTTATAGTCCTATTGATTTAAAGAAAACAGATTTCCTATTATTATCGAATGAAAATGATGAAATACTCGGATTAGGATTTTCACAAACCAATAATGAACAAATTTTAGATAGTAAGCCGAGTGATTTAATTGCTCTCAATTTAAGTGATAAAGGATATTATTTAAGGCAACAATAGAAAAATAAATTCTTTACGGAATGCTTTGTGAATTTAATAGCTAATACTACTACAATTGATTTTTAATTAAACATATATAAAATCCTATAGTATCGTGAACATGTGGATATAACCTTTGGGAATTTTCTAATTGATCCAATAAATCCTTGCCAAAAACTTTAGTAAATCCATTCAATCCATACCTAGTATGAATTTTTTGGATTTTAAAGTTTGAATATTTACTCAATACTTCATTTATAACTAACTCATTCTCTTCAGGAGCAATCGAACAAGTGCTATACAATAACTTACCATTTGGTTTTAAGGTGTTTAAACCTGCTGTAAGCAAGTTTTTCTGAATCGAAGCCATTTTTTCAATATCTTTTAATTTTTTGCTTGTTTTCCTGCTTTTATCTTGCCTTATTAAACCTTCTCCAGTACAAGGTGCATCCAATAATATTCTATCTGCCTTAACATTCAATTTATTGAGATTTATTGCATCAAAATTTAAAATAATCGAATTTGAAATACCTAATCTACGTAAATTCATTTCTAAAGAGGGAATTCTCCTCTTATTTCTATCAATCAAAATGAGAGTCCCTTTATTGTTCATTATTTGAGCTAATTGTGTTGCTTTACTCCCGGGCGCAGCACACATATCAATAACTAAATCATTAGGTTTTGGGTCAAGAATCAGAGCAGGCAACATCGAGGCTATATTCTGTAAATAGTAATAACCTTGAAGAAATTCATGAGAAGAACCCAAATTGAAACCCTCTTTAATTACTTTAAATCCATACGGTATCCATTCTAATGGTTCTAGCTTAAACCCTTTTTGTTCCAATTTAATTTTTAGTTCTGAGGGAGAGAGCTTAAGTGTATTGACTCTAATTGATGGGATTAATGGTTTTTCA
>CAZRBD010000099.1:0-14470 GCA_964598265.1 uncultured archaeon | reverse complement strand
AAAAGATGCTAAATTGAGTGTTGATTTAGAAAATTTTTATAAACTTATAAAAAACTTGCTTGCTAATAACTAATTTAGTAGGATCTGTGGTGATTATAGTTATATCCTTAACTTTTTTATTGATTCCATATTCATCTAAAAAACTGTCAGTTATCGCCCCCTTTATTACCAGATATTTAGCGTCTTTTGTTAATTGGTCAAAAATTGCTTTAGACGATCCTAAAGCCGTAGAATTTTCTAATTTATTAGAAGAATAATCATCATTTATAATTCCTACTTGAGCAGTGAGTAAGATATCTTTGCTGATTTTCCTGATTTTATCGTCCTTAACTATCTCTAAGCTAAATAAATCATAAATATGGGAAGTTAGATCAACAACCCTCTCCATGTTTCGGGATACAGATGCTCCTGTAGAAAGGATTGTTGCGTCAGAAATAATAGGGGTTGCATATGACCTCCTATCAAAGGCACCATCGATGAGTATCAAATCACACCCTAAATTTTTTAATTCTAAACATATTTCTTGTAAATGTCTATTTATTGAAGGGCCCGCTAATTCAATAAAACCTTCATTTAACGCTCTTAATATTAAGATTTCTCCTAATGGAGTGTTATATTCGGTTTTCTTTAATGTTTCCATTTTGACTTCACTAGCTTCATAACTCTGTCTAGCCGTTGCTATTATTGTACCTATTTTTATAAATATTCGCGGTTTAGGTAGTTGTGTAATCACATCATACTTTTCTCCATCTCTCCCTATAGATGTTAAACCGAGTTTATGACCTTTTAAGTTCTTTATTATGTAATTTAGCGTAGTGGTTTTACTGACATTTTTAGCGAGACCAATGATTGAAATTACCTTATAATCACCAAGCTTAGTAAGAAATTCTTTTTTCATATCCATGTTTTTGTTTTGAGACTAAGCTTGTTTTAAGAGGGAAGTGATATATTCCCATTTCTTATTTATTTTTTCAGATGTACGTAATCTATTAAAAATTTTGTATTCAAAAGCACCAATTAGGTTATACATATTTATTACTTCCTTATAGACCCGCTGTTCTTTAAATTTATTTGTATAATACTCAATTTTTTTGAAGGTCCATAATCTTTCATTAATCTCTATTCCTGGTTCATTAAGTTTTATTAAAGTTTCTAAATCTTGAGAAACCATATCGACCCAAAATTTCGCCATTTCCATAGAATAATAGAGTCCAGAAGAACCAAATGGGTTTACAAATCCGGCACTATCTCCTAATATTACTACACCTGGATTAGGAACGAACTTTTCAGTTATTTTTGCATTAGGTAAAGAAGTAATCTCTTCATAATCGATAACACAATTCTTAAAAAACACGCTAAATCCCGGATAATTTTCTTTTATTTCATTCCAAACTCTCAAGATCTCCTCATTATCGGGTATCATAACAGTTTTCATATTGGGAACTTGTGCCATTCTTAACATTAACCCTACTTCGGCTCTTTTATTTTCTAGAGGAAAGAAGTATGCCACACAAGGAGGAAAGTTACATGAGTAACTTAGATCTCCATTTCCTAATAAAAAGAATTCTAAGTCAGGATTTTCTTTAATATCAAAATTTGCATTACTAATGAGACATTTAATTATCGGACAGTTCATTTTTGCATAATCAACTCCGTATCTTTTACCAATAACTCCTTCAAACCCACTACAATCTAATACAGCATTACCAAGTACTTCTTGAATTTGACCGTCCATACTTTTATACTTCACGCCGATCGTGATTCCATTCTTCTCAATTGGTTCAATAACAGTGGAATTAAACAACATTTTCACACCTAAATCATTAGCAACTTCAGTAAATCGATTAATAAATTTTCTCCATTCAAAGAAATAATGATTTTCCTTACGATATGTAGTAGTAGTCTGTAAATCATTAGGTGAATGCCACACCCTCCCACCATTCGATTTAAAGCCTATAGAAGGTAAAAATCCTTCTCCCAATATCTCATCAACAATTGACATATGAGCCATTCCTTCACCGCGTGGTTTTGGCCCAGCAACTCCTCCCTTTTCTAAAATCATTGATGTGAAACCTAGTCTTGCTGCTGTAATTCCTGCTGTTAATCCAGCGGGTCCGGCACCTACTATAACAAAATTATAAAAAACAGAGTTTTCAACATCCATGTTTCAAAAGTAAGTGTCTAAATAATTAAATCTTTTCGAACATAGAAAACTATTAATATTCTATTTTATCACCGAATTTTTTTACAGGCCATTGCCAATAAAGCTCGGTTTTAATAACACCTTTTTCCTGTAATTCTTTAAAAGTTCTTTCCTTTAATTTATGAAGAAAATTATCGGGATCAAAAAGAATCCGACCTTCATCAAATGCGTCTAAAATTAAATAGTATTTTGAATCTACATAGCTCTCCATTTCCTTGGAGGTTCTCCAGAGTGCTTGAATACCTGAGCACACAGGTCTAGTTAAACTAACCACCCATTGGCTCCTCTTGAGGAAATCTACAGTAATATCATCAGAGATAATAAATAAATCAATATCACTTAAATGCTCCGCATTATTTTGAGCCTTCCCCGTTGCAACAGAACCAAAAAGTAAAATTGATCTTATATTCAAACTCAATTTAAAAATGAATTGAAAGTATTTTCTAAGTTCCTTTTGAAAATAATCTAATTTTGTAAAAGATAAATCTATATCCTCAACTTGATTCATTCGAAATCAGATCCTCACATTGTTCGATAAATTTTGATAATGACTTATTTTCTTCCTCCAGATTTGGATTTTCTTGGAAAATTTCTTTCAAATTAAGTAAAATTTCTTTTAAATCTCGTGAGTATTTATCCGCTTCTGATTTTTTATATTTATCTTCTGGAGTAATTAACTTACCCTCTTCGATTATTCCATATCGCGTAGCAGTTCCTTCTCCTTCAATGTCTTTAGCTAAAGATGCCACTTTTTTTATTCTATCAATAATTTCTTTTTCAATTTTAATATTAACATTGTTTTCAATTGACTCTAATATTCTTGAAGGATCATGAATTTTGTGGAATTGAAACCCTAATAGAAAAATTAAGGCTTTTTGTAGTTGTTCTATAGACAATTGAATTTTAAAAACACATTCGGAATAATCACTAATTTCATAATTTCTGATTACTCTTTCTATATTTTTAAAGGCTAAACTCAGCCATTCCTTAGTGTTTGTATAATTATTCGTCAAATCAATAGCTAGAATTTTTATTATTCCACTCTATAAAATAATACAGAATCGCAGTTAAAAAATATTTAGCTTAAAGCCATATGAAAAAGTACTTATTAAATCATTTGAATGCCAAGTAATTTTTCTCTGCCTAAAAGAAGAATTTTAAATTTATCTATGAAATTTTTTCCAAGTAAGGCATGAAAAGTGAAATCTCCAGTAATTTTGGTACTTATAAATTCTAGCTCAATTGAATTGCCTTCATATCGAAACAGACCTTTATAGACTGGAACTTTAATAATTCCGTTGGCAGTATAAACCTCTTTTTTTTTGATAGCTTCAATGCTGTATTCTTCTATTATATTTTTATCTAACGCTGAAATTGTTGCTCCTGTATCAATTAATCCCATAAATGTCTTTTCTACATCGTTAAAGGGCATTGAAAAAGGAATTAATGGATAATAGTTATTTTTATAATTATATTGGTGGTACCATTTTGATTCATCTAAGGAAAATATTGAAAACACAAAATCTATTGTTTCTGATTCATGACCTTTATGTAAGATTCCTGAAGCAGAATCTGGAAACTTTTCAGCTAAAATACTTGCCACTTCTTGAGCACTATCACCTACTGCAACGATTGAATTTCGAGATATACCTAAATATTTTCCATCTTGTATGTAATCAGGAATATCTATTTCTTTTTTATCTAGAGGATGATTCTTTTCTAAAAAATTATCAATTTTATTTTGTAGATCCATTTCCTTTTCTATTATTTGATGGATGAAATCACTAACACTTTTGTAACCTTTAAGTTTAGTAATTTCTTCTATCTTCTTTTTCTTTTCCTCATCAATTTTAAAATTAATAATCGTCATAATCGTAAGATTTTTTTATATAAGAAAAGTAATACAAAATATATATATTTTTATATTATTCATTAAATATGAAATTTTTCGATGTTAGAGCCAGTAAGTACCTTAGAAATAAGATTAAGAACTTGATTAATGTTTGAAAATTAAACAACCAATTATCCTATAAATTTAAATAAAGATTAATGACCTCGCTATATTCTTTTAAGATCAATTTTATAATCCTTGATTTTCTTCTTATATACAAGAAAAATTGTAAAAATAGTAAAAAAATGGACAAATTTAAAGATTATTATAACATTCTTGGAATAGAAAAAGATGCTTCTGAGGAAGAAATAAAGCAAGCATACCGAAGGCTAGCAAAAAAATATCATCCGGATCTCAACAAGACAGATCCTAAAGCTAAGGAGAAATTTATTAAAGTACATGAAGCTTACGAAACACTAATAAATCCAATCAAGCGAGAAATTTATAATCAGACCGGTAATAACCCTCAGAATATTGATATAAGTGATCTCTTCTGGAAATATGATTCACTTACGATAAGAGAGATCTTAAGACAAATCTATTATAGAAAGCCCTATGCTAAACCTCCTCCTGAAGGAATGTATGTCTAAAATTCTTAATTTTATACTCTAAAACTAATTATTTCTAAAGCTAACACCTTTACAAAACCTAACCTAAAAAAGATATTAGTTCTTCTTTAGATATCTCTTGTCTATGCTTTTGATCATTCCATAACTTACGGTACAGATAAAAATACTCATATAAATCTAATTTATCTCCCGAATAGATCAACTTGCCGTTTTCAATTACGTGAATTTTAATATATAAAGGCAATTCTTGAAAAACACGTACATCATATTTTTTTGAAGTAACATTAACATTTTGTAATATAATAGAAATTAATTGATGAATATCTTCGTTAGGGGCTACTATACAGATATCAATATCGCTTCTAGAAGTTTCGTTATCCATTAAGTAGGAACCATATAATAATATTCCTAAGATTTCTCTTTTTTGAATTATGATTGAGAAATCAGAGTAAATTTGTTCTAATAATTCTTTTTTAACCACTTTTTAGTTTCATCCATAAATTTTTTAAGAGATTTTAAAAGATCAATTAAACTATTAAAAGCTATTTCATTATCCAGGCCATTATAATCGTGGACAATTCTATTTCTTAATCCATTTGCTTCTTTAAGACTTGCTGCTAAATCAGGACTAATAATTTTTTTATTAGTTATTATTTCTATATTGAGATAATCATCTTTAGGGATTAATTTCAAATCTTTCACTATCATTGCGACTAGATCAGTAATAATCTCAATTGAAAGTTGAAATGCATGGTAAATTCCATATTGTTTTTGTAATTCAATGCTTTCGATAAACTTTTTTGAATCAATTCCTTCCGTCCATTCATATAAATTTTTGACTGTTTGATTTAAATATTCCAATTTATCGTTATATCGCTTGATTCTTTCTTCTTCCATCTTATGAATATAAATCCTTTCCACATATTTGAATCTATGCAAATAATTAGAGATTTTACTACAGAATCTATGTGGAGGCGGAAAATTAGTAGATATAAAAGAGTTTTTATTTTTATTTTTTCTTTGTATTTCATCAAAAAAAGTTTTTAAATATGTCAAAAAAGTCAATTCAGCAAGATGATAGTGCGAAACCAAGAGATGTGCTTACTTTTGGCGTAACCTTTGATAATCCAATTAAAGACGTTTATACCGCTAGGGCTCCATTATCAAGTTGTGGATGGATTCAAACAACTAAAGGCGTAGTGTTAATTGATACTTTATTATCTAGACGCTGGGCTAAGAAAGTTCGAAAAAAGATTAAGGGAAAGATTCGATATATTATCTACACGCATGGACACTTAGATCACACCAGAGGTGCTAATGTTCTCATGGATGACAATCCTCAGGTTATTGCAAGTAAATATTTACCTGATCGATTAGATAAATATCAAATGTTAGCTGAATACAAAGCTAGGAAAGACGCTCAACAATTTAATTTCCCGGAGGTTGCTCAAAAGTTAGATATAATATATCCTACTAAAACATTTCTCGGAGATATGGCCTTTTCATTAGGAGATAAAACTTTTGAACTTCACACAGCCAGAGCGGAGACTGATGATGCGGTTTGGATATACGTACCAGAACTCAACGCTGCTTTCATAGGAGATTTGATAATTGGAAGTTTTCCCAATGTAGGTAATCCGTGGAAACCCACCCGTTTCGCGCTGGATTGGGTAAAAGAGTTAGAAAGAATAAGGGAATTAAAACCGGAATATATTTTTTATAATGGAGGTGGGACATTTATTAAAGGTGACAACGCTATGAGAGCATTAAATGATTATATTGAAGTCATCCGTTCTCTTCATGACCAGGTAGTCTATCATATCAATAAAGGAACGCATCTAACGGAAATGATCCATGAGGTAAAAATACCTGAACACCTAAAAAAAAGTTCCTTTCTTCAAACAAGCTATTCAAGACCCGAATTTTTCGTGTTTAACGTATATCGTTGGTATCATGGGTATTTTGATGGTAACCCTGCTCACCTTTTACCAAGACCAGAAAAAGAAGTTATAGGTGAAATATTCAACTTAATAGGAGATCCTAATAAAATACTAAATAGAGTCCAAGAGCTTTTCACCCAAAAGCAAACCCAATTGGCATTAGAAGTGTTAGATGTTTTAATTCAAGCAAAACCCGAAAATATTGAAGCTAGAAAGATGAGAATTAAACTCCTTGAAATTAAAGCCAAAAAAGATTACAGTTTAATGTCTCGAAACACGTGGGCTTACTTTATTAAAAGGGATAAAGATTTTATTAAGTTAAAGGAAAAATAGTACATTAAAGCTTAAATTCTTCTATTTTTTTATTCTTATCTCCTTCTTAATTTTCGTTGTAGATCTTCTGGTTCAATTGTAACCTTTTGACCACTCAATAATGCACTCACACCAATCTGTTTTTCACAATCTTCACAGGCACAGTTTGGTGTATAATCCTCTGGTTCTTCATAGGTTGTAATTACACCTTCAAAATTTCTAAGCACAACTCGCTTGTTTCCTTGAGAAATGGTGTAATTTGGCATTACAGGTATCTTTCCCCCCCCTCCTGGAGCGTCTACTACGAATGTTGGAACGCATAATCCAGAAGTATGTCCACGTAAACCTTCAATTATTTCTATACCCTGAGCAACACTAGTACGAAAATGGCCCAGACCTATGGACAAATCACATTGATAAATGTAATATGGTCTTACTCGGATTTTAACTAATTCTTGTACTAATTTCTTCATTATATGAATACAATCATTTACTCCTTTCAACAGAACTGATTGATTTCCAAGAGGAATTCCTGCATCAGCTAACATATCACATGCTTTTGTAGAATCTTTTGTAATTTCATTAGCATGATTAAAATGAGTATTAAACCATATTGGTTGGTATTTTTTAAGCATTTCACATAACTCTGTAGTTATCCGATATGGATTTGTTACTGGGGTTCTCGAACCTATCCGTATTATTTCTACGTGAGGTATTTCTTTCAACTTTTTTAAGATATTTTCTAATTTTTTATCAGATATTAATAACGCATCTCCACCAGATAAAAGAACATCTCTAATAGAAGGATTGTTTCTTATATATTCTATACATTCATCTATTTGTGATAGTGGAGGAGCCATATCGGGATGACCAGCAAATCTTCTTCTCGTACAATGCCTGCAATACATCGAACAGTTTTCCGTAACTAAAAATAATACTCTATCTGGATAACGATGAGTTAATCCTTCAACAGGAGAATCAACATCTTCACTAAGTGGATCTTCTAGGTCCCCAGTATATCTTTCTAACTCATGAATTGTTGGAATTGCCTGTTTTCTTATTGGATCAAAAGGATCATTAGGATCAATTAAAGAAAGGTAATAAGGAGTTATAGCCATCCGATATTCTTGTAGGATTCGCGCATCATCTTCTTCTTCTGTTAAAGTGACATATTTTTTGAGTTCTTCTAAAGTCGTTATCCGATTTTTAACTTGCCAATGCCAATCATTCCAATCCTCATCATTTATATGACCAAATAATTCTTTACGTCTATTTACTTTCATGATGATAACACAAATTCTTTAATATATAGTACTAGTAAGGTTTTTTATTTGTTAAGGTTTAGTGGTTTTTGGGAGAAATCCCCCATTAAGTTGTAAATTTGTGTTTTAACGTAAGAATACTCTTCATTTAAGAAAAAATCTTAAGCATCTAAGTATATTTTTCGTTAAATATCCTTCGTAAGACTTCTGTAACTGTGAAGTGGAGGTAAGAAATTTACACTAATATCCATGTACAACTCGATCTTTTTAAGCCCTTTCGAAATAATTCATTTAGTTTTTCCTTATAAACCCTAAAAAAAGATTTACCCATTAGAGGAATCCCTTCATTAATAGAATCAAGTACTAAAGCATTACCCCTCTCAAACATTTTGCTAAATTCAGTTTCAGTATAGCAAAACAATTCGAAATTATATCTGCTTTTATTTAATCTTGATAGATTTAGAATTCGATTAAAGAAGTCTTCTTTAAAATCAGCTATTATTATTAGATCTATATCACTAACCTGTGTGTAATCCCCTCTTGCTTGAGATCCAAAAAGAATTACGCATGTTATTTCAATTGTTTTCTTTATCCTATATATAAATGAATTCAATTCATTCTGTACTTTTTTTTTCATTTATATCCTCTTTATTATTCTTTTTTTCAAAAATAGGAAAAATATTCTCGAATATTGTATTTGCATTTTCTATAGCCTTTTGAGCAATCATCTCGTCATATACTTCATGAGGGGCTGAATTTGGATGAGCATTAGGATATCTCGATGGTATATAATGTAAATCAAATTCAGATGCGTAATGAGTAAATAAAGATAAATCCAAATTACATATTTCATCTAATCTGATTACCAATGCCCTGGTTGAATGCACCCATGGTGATTCATTATGAAACAATAAAGCACTTTTCAAAAGTTTCTCAGCGGCTTGCTGAGCAAAGAAAGCACAAGAATTATACCTTTTTTGATTTTTTAGAATTTCAGAAGTTTCAAGATCCTACTTAGCTTCATTCAACCAATTTTTATAATCTTCTGACACCATTCTAAATAAATAAAAGCTTAGCTAGTTCTAATAAATTTGTATTAAAGATTCCTTAATGTGATTTGCTCTTTAAGTATATTTTTCTTCAAAGATTTTTCTCAGTTCCTTTGATTCTCGTAATAAATCTAAAGCTATTTGAGCATGATTTTTTGTATAACCATTTCCAATAATCATTGTAACATCTTTTCCAACCCCCTCAGCACCTAAAGCAGCCTTAGTAAAACTCGTTACCATAGAAAAGAAATAAACGACACCCCCTTCTCTTACCGGGAGAATACTAGCCATTTCTGTATTTGGGATACTTAGACAATTAATGGATATATCCACTTCTAGGTCATTATTGGCTTTTAAAGTTTCTTCTAATACATTCACAGGTTTTTGGACATCAGCAATAATTACTTCATGACAAAAATTTGTATTTCTTAGAAACTCGGCTCTGGCTTCATTTCTAGCTTGTCCTATGACTTTTCCTTTGTTCCCAGCCATTTTTTTAGCCATATATGAACACATGAGTCCAGATTTGCCCGTAGCACCAAGAATTAGAACTTTATCACCTTCTTTCACAAGTTTCTTAACTTGTGCTGGAGCTCCAGCAACATCAAGTGCGGCTAGTGCTAAAATATCCTCCATATCTCCAGGTAATCTTGCGTAAATTCCGCTTTCAAAAAGGATAGCTTTTCCCTCAATCTCAACTCGATCTATGTCTGGATTAATTTCTAAAATTTTTTCAATTTTGAGAGGAGTTAACGAGAGGGATACTAGTGATGCGATTTTATCTCCTACATTTAATTCAATTTTATCCTGTAAGTCATTACCTATCTTTTCTACTCTTCCTATTAGCATTCCTCCAGAACCAGTAATTGGGTTTTGCATTTTTCCCCGTTCTTGAACAATTTCCAGGATTTTAGCTTTTATTTTTTCGACAACTCCTCCCGCTTCGTCCTTTAATTGAGTAAAACTTGCGGAATCGATGTTTAAATAATCAACATTTATTAATATTTCGTTATCGAATATGGTCGTATCATTCGATAATTTAAGCGCAGGTTGAGGGAGCGTTCCTTTAGGCTCAATGACTCTGTGAGTACCAAATTTATTTCCTTTTACCATATAACCTTCTCCATCTATTTCTTTGAGAAATAATATTATAATATCTGATCTTACTTAAGATTCGTTAGAATTATAATTTTTTTAAAACAATTAACATGAATTATGAAATTAAAAATAAAATTTATAATTCTACAAGAATAAAGAATACCTATAGATTAATAGAATTAACTTATAGAAAGGGCTTTTATGTTAAAATTTAAAATTAGTATCAGCAAAATCAAATCACTTTATAAAAATCAAGTAAAAAACGATAAGAATTTTATTATTAATTATGCAAAAAGAATAAATCATTTTGGTAGCGTAGTATTGAGTAATTTTACTCCTAATAAGCTTTTAAAAGAAATTTGTAGCGTTGCTGAATGTTATCTAATGATAAACTCACCTAATTTTGAGACAATAACATCAGTTTTACAAATGGGTGTGAAAAAAGTTATTATTCCTGAAAAAGAAGTCAAAAATATCGGCCAAAACATATCTAAAAAGATAATTATAGCAAGAATTACACTTCAAAAAATGTCATTACTCAATAACAATTTAAAAAATCTAAAAGAAGATCTAGAAGAAATTATTGACAGAGTGAATCCTTATTGCTCAGAACTTTTGATCGATTATGATGATGAAATAAACACTGATAAAAGTATTCTTCTTGGAATTATAAAAATTCTATCCAGTTTTAATCAAAATTCAATAACTTTTCTTGATCCAAATAGTAAAATTACTAAAGAATTGGAAATAAAGGGTGTAAATCCATTAATTAGTTCAAATGTTATGCTTGAAGAGAAGGAAATGATTAAAATCTTCAAATCTGTTTTAGATTTTCAAAAACAGGAGGGTTTAATCCCTACTATTGTGCAAGACGAACATAATCAAATTTTAATGCTTGCTTTTTCATCTCAAGATTCCATAACGCAAGCTCTAGTTCAAAAAAAAGGAATATACTATAGTCGTTCTCGAAAATCAATTTGGGTTAAAGGAGAAACTTCAGGTAATTATCAAACACTATATCAAGCAAGATATGACTGTGACCGGGATACATTGTTATTTATTGTTCGTCAGTCGGGAGATGCATGTCACTTAAAACGATATTCTTGTTTTGGTAACAAAGAGTTTAGGTTATCAGATTTATATGATATCATTCAAGATAGGATTTTAAATCCTGTTGTTAATTCATATACTAGCAAAATTTCCAAAGATGAAAGATTGGTTATCGAAAAAATTAGAGAAGAAAGTAATGAAGTCATAAGCTACACAGATGACAAAAACTTAGTCTGGGAAATTGCAGATTTATTGTATTTCATTATGGTTTTAATGGCTAAAAAAGGAATTAAACTTCAAGATATATTAAACGAACTATGGAGCAGACGAAATTATGGAAATGAAAAATATGAGAGAAAAATCTAATTCACAATTAATACGAATGGGAATTCCCTCAAAAGGCCGCATGGCGTCTGAAACCCAAGAATTTCTTAACTCTTGTGGTTTCAAAATAAGGAGATATAGGCAACAATATATTGGATGGTTAGAGGGATTCCCAAATATACAAATAGTATTTCAGCGGCAAAAGGATATTATTAATGGCGTATTTAATGGGAATTTAGCGTATGGAATTGTTGGTTTAGATATATTAACTGAATTAACTCTGGAAGATCCTGATAAAATTGTTATTATCCACGAAGATTTAGGATTTGGGAATTGTACCTTAGAGGTTTCAATACCTGAAAATTGGAAAGAATGCTCGGTGGAAGATTTGAAACAACGCAAACAAATCTTACGGATTGCGTCTAAGTTCCCATTATTAACAAAGGAATTCTTTAATAAACACGAGCTTGATTTTGAAATAATTGACGCAGAAGGAACTATAGAAGTTGCTCCTACGTTAGGATATTCTGATATAATTGTTGAATTAGTCTCCACAGGACAAACGCTTAAAGATAATCGGTTAAAGAGGTTGCAAGACGGTTGTATTCTTCAATCTCAAGGGTGTTTTATAGCAAATAAAAAAATCTTAAAAGAAAATCAAGATGTTTTAGATATTTCTCGAACTTTTTTAGAATACTTTGAGGCAACTATACGAGCAAAAGACTATGTCTCAGTATTTATAAACATGCGAGGAAAGGATCCTGAAAATATTGCACAAAAAATGTTTAGTAAAGAAAGTCTAAAGGGACTCCAAGGTCCAACGATCTCACCTGTTATTTCTTCACAAGGGGGATCTTGGTTTGCTATTCATATAATTATTGAAAAAAATAAATTAACGGAAACTATAAGAGCTCTAAGAGAAATTGGTGGTAGTGGAGTCGTTGTAAGTCCAACTTTATTTATTTTTGAAGAAGAACCAAAGCGTTACACAGAATTATTAAAGAATCTGGAGGATAAATAATGATTCCAGTTTATTCTTTGGAAGAAGCAAAAAAATCAATATTAATTCGCAAATCAATTGTTAATACCCCAGTCTCGCCTCAAATTAACAACCAAATTATTAAAATTTTTGGTAAGCCTTTAACGCCACAGGAAGTTGTTAAGCAAATTATTAACGATGTAATTGAGAAAGGAGATCAAGCTCTTATTGAATGGACTAAGAAATTAGACAAAACCGATATTTCTAATTCAATTGAATTCAATATAGATCAAATGGAAGCGGCACTAGAATCTATTGACGAGAAGATTAAAGAAGTCTTAATAAAAACCAGAGATAGAATATTAGCGTTTCACAGAAGGCAACCCATATCTTCTTGGACTACGAATGATTTAGGAGGGTGTTTAGGACAAATAATAAATCCCATCCAGAGCGTCGGATTTTACATACCTGGAGGTTCTGCTCCACTTCCATCGACGATCATTCATAGTGTCTGTCCTGCAATTGTTGCAGGCGTAGAAGAGATAGTAATAGTTAGCCCACCTCCAATTTCTCCCATTGTTTTAGCAACATGTAATTTAATGCGTGATTTTAACGTAAAACTTAGGATTTTTCGTATAGGCGGAGTTCAAGCAATTGCAGCTCTTGCGTTTGGTACAGAATCAGTTCCGAAAGTCAATAAAATTGTTGGTCCTGGTAATCTTTTTGTAACTTTAGCTAAACGAGAAGTATATGGAATTGTAGGAATTGATGGTATCGCAGGTCCGACCGAAGCAGTTATTTTAGCTGACGGATCAGCAGACCCTGAATTACTCGCATCTGATTTACTCGCTCAAGCCGAACATGATTTTTTATCAATTCCAATTTTATTAACAACAAGTTCAAATCTAGCAAATATGGTTAAAAATTCGATTGAAGAACAAATACCAAAATTATCTCGTGCTGAAATTGCCCAATACGCGATTAAAAATAATGGTGGAATTATTCTAGTTAATAGCATTAAGGAAGCTGTATCTGCAATTAATAATTTTGCCCCAGAACACTTATCTATCATAACTAAAAACCCACAAGAGATTCTTCCGCAAATAAGAAATTCTGGAGGTATTTTCTTGGGCGAGTCTTCTTGTGAAGTAATAGGTGATTATATTGCTGGACCCAGTCATGTAATGCCAACAGGCGGTGCCGCAAAATTTTCTTCACCATTATCAGTATTCGACTTTCTAAAATTTACCAGTCTTATTGCTTTAGATACGAAAACAGTTAAGTCTATAGCACCATTAGCTGAACTATTAGCCCGCAATGAAAAACTTACGGCTCATTCAGAAGCTGCTAGGAGGAGAATCTAATGACCAAAATCAAAACCGTAGATCACCTCTCTTCAATAAAGTGTTATAATGGAGTTAAATCTTTAGAAGTCATTGCGGAAGAATTAAATATCTCAGCTGCAAAAATAATTAAACTCGATGGTAACGAAAATCCTTACGATCCACTTCCGGAAGTGATAGCCACATTAAGTTCTCTCAAAAATATTAGTTTTTATCCAGATATGTTAAGCTCAAATTTAATACAGATATTAGCGAAAAAAGAAAATTTAGAAGCTAATAAATTTATCGTTAGCTCAGGATCTGATGAGTTAATTGAATTATTAATAAGAGCTTACTCGAATTCTGACGATACAGTACTCTCTGTTTCTCCTACATTCGGTATGATTTCATTTTTAACTCAAGTATGTGGAATTAATCACGTATCAGTTCCTCAACAACTTATTATAAAAG
>CAZRBD010000098.1:0-14638 GCA_964598265.1 uncultured archaeon | reverse complement strand
TTCCTTATCTGCTTTCTTAATACAAAGAGAAAAATTATTGAAATTAAATTTAAAGATAAAATTGTAATAAGTCTAATGATAACTCGAAACATTTCTTCCATATATTGAAAGCATAAATAAAATCAATTGGGAGAGCAAAAATAGTCTTCTTTATACCTTCTCTTTCATTTTTGTCACTAGAATGACCCCGCTTATTTTGGTTTAAAATGGCTATAGTCCTGATAATTGGCAAGAATTGAGCTTGGATAACACGGAAATCTACTTTATTTTTTTCAAAATAATCTTTTATAATGGCTTGGTAAGGAATATCTACCAAGATATTATGGTTAATAGACTTTAGAAATATCTCAATTTGGTTGGGATCATTCCTTATTTCCTTAAGACGTTTTATTTTTAAAGGATAACTAATTGGCAATTCTTTGTTTAAATTTAGAATTGAGTCTAAACTGCTCGGTTCTATAATTAGACAGTTTTTCTTAAAAAATGGAGTAATTTCTTCAATTTGAGTACTAGCAAACACAGTTAATTTTGGAATTTTAACTCCTTTGTATTTTATCCCCTTACTACTTGCTCTCGTAAGTCTTTCAATTAATTTTTTGTTTCTTATGAAATTATGGATTATTAAAATCTTTTTGTCGACAAAATCACTCTTTTTAAATTCATTTTTATAATCTCCCCAAATTTCAAATACTCTTGATGAGGGAACTTGGTCGAACAAAAAAGTCATAAACTCATTTATTCTTCTATAATAATCACTTACGATAATATTTGTCGTAGGTATGTTAATTAAACCACCAAGCAGATTTACAAACCCCAAAATTACATTTAGATTTTCATCATTAATGAAATTTCTAAAAATTCCGAGGATGTCTATAACTCTATTATCAAAAAAAAGATCATACCGAGGATATAAAATCTGAGAACCAAAGGAAGCCTTCTATTGACTAAACGTGGATTTATCAGTCATAGAAACTCGTCTATTTTTTAATTTTCCTCCCTGTTTAAAAAATATCATAAGAAATTGTTATCATGATTTTCTTTTTTAATGAGCTTTTTTTATCCGTTTTCTTACCCCAATGAGAGAGATTAATGAAATTATGCCAATTAGGAAAAATATATTATATCCAGAAACTATAGGAAGAATCATAACCGGTAATTCTTCTGGTAGTTTTACAATAATTTTAATAATATCAGAACAGTAGTTATCAGAGGAATCATAAGCTCTCACCTCCAACCAATAAGTCCTAGGAACTAATACTGTAATATTAGTTAATATACCATTATCATCAATATTGAAATAAGAAGTATCATTAATCCAGTATAAGGAAATACCTGACAAATCGAAAGCGTCAAGGTCATATAAAAAAAATTCTCCAAATTCTAGACTTTGATCTGTAGGGGCTAAATCCCAAATTGGAATAGAAGTGTCTTCAACAGAAATCTTGATTGTAGCAGTACAATAATTATCAGAGGGATTATATGCTCGAACTTCTACTATATAGTCTCCTACTGCTAAAACTCCAATACTAGTAAAGATCCCAATACTATCAATATTAAAATCAGTTGTGTCATTTAACCAATATCTGTTAATTCCAGAAAAATCAGAAGCATTTACATCGTAGTTAAGAAAAGAACCATATTCTATAATTTGGTCTGTTGGTGTCTGATCCCAAGTAGGAAGATTTAAAATTGATGTAAATGACCAAGTTAAGGAAGTTGTGGAAGTAGATCCATCACTTACAACAACATACCAACTATACACTATGTCTTCAGATAATCCTAACCAAAATATTGATGCTGCCCCACCACTCACAACACCCGTCTCTGTTCCAATTAAGCTGTCATCGGATGCATCGTAGAAAGATACATTCATGGAGTCACCGTCAGGATCCGATACATTTACGCTTAATGTAGGGTTTGTATTCACTCCAGTAGCTCCATTCGTAGGGGAAGGATTACTAATTATGTTTGGGGCATAATTAGTCGTAAACACCCATGTAGAGGAATTGGTTGAAGTTAAACCATCGTAAATAATGACATACCAATTATAGGTAGTACCATAAGAGAGTCCTATCCAAGGTATGGAAGCTATTTTGCCACTAAGGACCCCCGAATCAGTACCTATTAAAACCATCCCAAAAGCCTCATAGAAGGAAACATTCATAGAGTCACCATCGGGATCTGATACATTTACGCTTAGAATGGGATTGGTATTTATTCCATTAGCGCTATCTGGGGGTGAGGAATTAAGTGGTGCATCTGGAGGAAAGTTAGTTGTAAAAAACCAAGTTGATGATGTTGTAGAGAACATACCATCATTTGCTACAGCATACCAAGAATAATTCGTGCTTTCATTTAGAGCAAACCATGGAACTGACGCTGTTCCTCCGCTAAGAACACTTGTGTCTGTCCCTACTAAAGAGTCATCAGACGCATTATAGAAATAAACATCCATAGAATCACCATCAAAATCAAAAACATCCACACTTAAAGTTGGATTTAAATCAATACCATAAATATAATCAGCGGGATTGGGATTTATCGGTACATCCGGAGCATAGTTAGTTGTGAATGACCAAGTAGGTGATGTTGTGGAAGTAGATCCATCATTTGCTACAGCATACCAAGTATATACCGTACCATTAGAAAGACTACCCCAAGGAAGTGAGGCTGTTCCGCCACTAACAACTCCTGTATCAGTTCCAATTAAAGAGTCGTCAGAAGCATCATAGAAAGAGACACTCATAGAATCACCTTCAGGATCAGATACATCAACATTTAAGGTAGGATTTGTAGTTACTTCAGAGGCTTGATCTCACCAACCACGCTAAGGGGTATTCCTTTCATTCGTCCATTAATGGAACTATTTTTATAAGTACCTATAATTTCTATATCCCGTCTGTGAGTAATAGTCTCAATTTTACGAATTAAATCATATTCAACAATACTCGTACCATTAGTTATTATTGTAGATCTTTCTTTAGAGAAATTATATTCAAGAGAATTTTCAATTGGTTGCCACAAAATTTCAGGGATATTTTCTTCTGTTATATTTAGTTCGATGTATCTATTGTCTTCTTCAGAAATTCCCTTATTTGATGACTTTCCTAAAGAATTTTGAGGTAAAATGGAAATAAAGAAATTAATATTCCAAAAACAAATCATAATTATAAATGCTAAATTTAGACTTTTTTTCATGAGCTACCTTAGATTAATAAATATTAACAATAGAAAAAAGGAAAAATATAGACTTTAAGATTTCTTCAGTTTTTTACTTAGAATAATTACTACAATGGATAAAACACCAAGCAGAAAAAAAAGATTATATCCCGGAATTGTTCCACCTCCTTGACCATAAGTACATGAACCATTATCACTAAATTGGTTTCCCTTAGAATTTTGTTGTATGATGCATTCTCGATTTCCGATTAATGAATTTCCCGAAATTACGTTATTATTACTATTTCTCATTCTATTCCTACAAAAGTGTTATTAATTATGGTGTTTCCCTCGATGTTGGTATTATTACTATTAAATAAAAGTATCCCATATTCATTGTTATTGGCTGTATTTCCTGAGATTGTGTTAATATCACTATTATCTAAATATATCCCATATTCATTATTATTTACTGTATTTCCCGAGATAGTGTTATTATAACAATAGTATAACATAATTCCAACTCTGCCGTAAGAAGTGTTTAAGTTTAATATTAAAGAATCACTACAATTAACCAGTATAACTTGCCCGGCGTTCAAAAAATCACTTGAGCTTAAATTCACTTCATTGGTATAATAATATAGGGGCTTTCCATTCACTAAATTTGTGGTATCGACATATTGAGATATTAATTCTTCAAAATTACCACCAATTGTTAATCCACCTCCATTCATATGATTTCCCGAAATGGTGTTATACCTACTACCCCCTAAAAATATCTCATCATAATAGTGGTTATATACAGTGTTTCCAGAAATTATATTCGTATCACTATCAATTAAACTTATGCCGTACTGACCATTGTCACTTGCGATATTTCCCGAAACGATGTTATCAGTAGAATCCTCTAAATTTATCCCTCTCCATTGATTGTCTTTTACAATGTTCCCCGAAATGATGTTATCACTACTACCCGCTAGAAATATCCCAGCATAATTATTTGAAGAAGTATTATTGATTAATTTTCCATTGCTAACCCACATTAAGATAATACCCGCATCAAAACCACCTGTTCCAGAATTGTAAACTGTGCAATTTTTAATCTTAAAAAACACATCACTTTGGCTAATTTTTATGCCGCTTCCCGAACCTCCAGCATCTATTACCAAGTCTTTTATAACATAGGGGTTTAAATATGTACCTCCTCCAGTAACGATTCCTGCTGCCTTAGCATCAGTCCAACCATGATCGAAGACATCATTAATAGAAATTTTTCCAGAATTAGCGGAGATTTGTAGATTTTTATTATCTAAATTAATATTATCGCTTTTTCCCTTATTAAAATTAAGATTGCTGTTTATAATCATTGATAAAACGAACACGATCCCAAAACTCATTAATAAATTAAATTTTATTTTTCTATTGGATTTCATATTATTTTCGCCATCATATTTTTAGTTTTTTCCTTAAAGTTTGTCTTATAATTGTATAGGATACTCAAAGTTATAAATTATTTTAAATCCGTGAGTGATAAGTCATTCTAATTTTTCAGTCTTCAGATCAAACTAAAAACATATTCTTCTCCATTATACCAAAATAGGTCTTTTCCCCCATAAATTTTTTGAATGCAGAAAAAGGCAATCATTTAATACGATCAATGTTAGATTTACATTTTTTCTCATGAGCTACCCTAGGATTAATCTAGAAAATTATATTGAATCTTAAAATAAGCTTACATTAAGAATATTCTAATGAATATCTCGAGAATTCTATGTTATACATAATTCCTCAAAATCGGGTTGTATCGAAATCTTTGTTCGTCTCTTATCATTTGTAATGTAGTCAAGAAAAATTTTATTGTTGTCATCAATGAATTCCCAGAATTCTTCATAAACCTCCTTCAAGCTTTTCTTTTTGCGTGGAAATACATGTGCTTGTTTCAGTAATTTTTCTTTCTTATTCTTCTCTTTAGATATAGAGATTTGTCTTATTTTATCTCCTTCAAGAACTAGCTTTTCAAAATTGGCTTTATTTATATCCTTATTCTGATTAAAAACCTTTATACCATTCCTCAAGTTTTTTGAACTTTCCTGTTGTAATTCAAGGTCCACTTTTTGGTATCCTCGTATTCGAAAACTTTTATCTAAGAAAAATTGAAAATGATGCTGACAAATTAAACCCTTATGGATTGATATAGTAGTTAAAGGAGAGTTTTTCTTTAATCTTGATTCGGGAATACCAATAATTTCTCTTTTCTTACAAATTGGGCATATTACTTGAAATTTATTTGTTTTAGCATAAACGACCATTAGGATTCTTACACCCATAAATTAAAATAAAGACCTAAATCTATATCTAAAAAGAATTATTTAAACCTCGGTTTTTCTTTATTTATCTAATTTTATTTGATATGAATGTAATAGACCCTAACCGAATCTTTAAGTTCAATTAAAAATTTCAATTCTTATTATTCCAATTATAATGACAATTTAATAAAGAGTGATCTCATGTCAGAAATGGATATTTTTTTTAACCCTAAAACAGTAGCTATAATAGGGGCATCAGATAGTTATAAATTCGGATATGCTACAACTAAATATTTACTGGATTCTAAATTTAAAACTTATCCGGTAAATATAAAGAAGAAGGAAATACATGGGCATGAAGCTTATAAGAATATTAAAGATATTCCTGATGATATAGAATTAGCGATAATTATTGTGGGAAATGAGAAAGTGCTTCAAGCTGTAAAGGATTGCATAGAGAAAGGTGTCAAGAGTATAATAATTGAAGCCGCTGGTTTTGCTGAAACTGGTATTGAGAGATTTATAATACTTCAAGATAAGATTGCAGAACTTGCAAAAAATGCAAAAATTAGGATTATTGGACCTAATTGTATTGGCGTAACCAATTTTTATAATGAATTTACTACTGCAGATATGGATTTTGACAATATTACAAAAGGAAAAATCTCAGTGATTGCTCAATCTGGAGTGCTTGGTAATATTTTTATTGATTGGGCAGTTGATCAGGGAATTGGTTTTTCTAAAACGGCTACAATTGGAAATAAATTGGATGTTGATGAGATCGATCTTTTAGATTATTTAAATCAAGATCCTGAGACAAAAGTAATTACTCTATATTTAGAAGGAACGAAACGTGGTAAAGAGTTTAATAATATACTTAAAACAATGAAAAAACCCGTATTAGTACTTAAAAATGGCAGAAGTGAAATTGGATCAAGAGCAGTGAATAGTCATACGGGTTCATTAGCTGGGGATGATAAGATCTATGACGCAGTTTTTAATCAAAATCAAGGGATCTTTAGAGTAAACAATTTTTATGAAATGTTTAATATTGCGAATGTATTTGCTATTCAACCTTTACCAAAAGGTAAAAATATAGCAATAATTACAGGCTCAGGAAGTTTAGGAGCTTTAGCTTGCGACGAGATAGAAAAACAGCAATTAAATCTAGCATCATTAAGTGAGTCAACAATCAACCAAATAAGGGCAGCAATTCCAAATTGGGTATCTATAAGGGGTACTATTGATTTAGGGCCATCTTTATTTGAAACATTCATTCCGTCGACTAAGGCAATTTTTGAAGATGAGAATGTAGATTGTATTCTATATATTTTTTCAGTACCAAGATGGCCTCTTCAATTTATGGGGAAAATGGCACTAAATATTGTAAAAAAACATTTTGAACTCGCATTGAAATTGACTAGACAACATAAAAAACCATTTGTATGCGTGTGTTTCGGATCAAGGTGGACATTTGAATTCCTTAAAAAGATGTCAGTTTCATCTGATCTTAGTTTTAAAATTCCTTTAATGACCCGTATAAAACATGCCATTAAAGCCTTTAAATTTATGTATCAATACTATCAGAGTTTTGAAGGTAAATAGTTAAAGACTAAGCAATTTTATTGTTGAAATCCTAAGTCACAAGTTGAATTGTTTACCAATATTTTAAAAATTGGACTCCATTTTGTTTTAATTCAAGTGAGATCTCCTTTTAATTAAGTAAATAATAATTTTTGATGTGATAAAAAGTGAATGATTTTTATATGTTTGATGTCGCTTGGCAAGGAATCGTAGATTGGTTTTTAGCACAGCCAATTTATGGACAAATTTTAGTCTTAGTCGGTGTTATTGCCGTGTTAGCACTTGCGGTAGTTATTGTCTACTATGTATTAAAAGGAGTTGCTTATTTAGTCTATTATCTTTTAAAAGGTGTTTACTATTTGTTAAAGGGGATAGGTCTCCTAATATATAAGTTATTTGAGGGTTTATATTACATTATTTCAGGAGAACCTAAACCGAATACACTTCAACAGCAAAGTCAACCTCAAATCAGTAAACAAATGATACAAAACACTCCAATTCAGAAAAACTTTAGGGAAGTTCACCCTGAAGTAACATTTTGTAGTGAATGTGGTAATAAATTCTCAGATTCTATGCTACATACTTTATCTGAAAATAATGTTGTCTTTTGTATACACTGTGGAAAAGGATTTCAGAGCAACCCAACTGTAATTGAAGTTTAGTAAAATTTTTTTTATTTCTTTTATTTATAGAATATTATAAGTAGTTTAAAAAAAGAAATCCATGAGATCATATAAATCTAATAATTTCTCTATTGTAAGCAGGGCGTATGCTTTTAATTCTTCTATAGTTTTACTAAGTATCGATTTTTGGTCTTTCCAAAATATTGTAAAAGCCATTTCGAGATATTTTCCAAACATTAAAACCCCCGCCTCGAAACCAGAATCTTCTTCAATGGTAATAGTTCCAAATGTATTGACTGCTTCATTTTCAATTAAATAAGTAATAAGCTTAATGTAGAATTTCGAACTCATAAATGCTCTTGCTTTTACACTCGCTACTTTATGTTCGAATCCTCTTCCTTGTTTTCGAGGTACTTTTATATGATAAAAACCAATGGTTTTGTCAAGTTCATTAATTGTTTCTTGAGCACTACCAAGGAATTGTGCGTTTTCAGAAATATCTCCTTCGATATTATCAATCTTCTGTGAACCTCTATGTCTTCCATTAGTATCTATATAAGCAATAAATGGGGAACAAGAATCACCTTCCGGATGATTCTTAATCAGTAAACTGAAGAGACCACTTTTCTTTTGATAATCGATATGCTTTGAAAAACTCGTTTTACAATAAGGGCATATGAAATTAACTAAAAGTCCATCATCCGAAACAGTCATTTTCTGTCATACTCATAATCAATTGAGAGTTTATAAATTTTAACTAATAGAAAGTGATATAAAATCTAAAACTGTATTCTTAAAATCTAACTGAATTCTCGAATAAATCGAATATAAAATTATGTATTAGTCTTTAGGGGAGTAATCTAACTTTTTTTCGTATAATGCAACTCCAAAAGGTTCCCCTTCATAATATGAAAAACCTAATTCTTCTACGAGATTTGCAGTCTCAGGAGAACTAAACACCTCAAAATGTTTGATTTTTTCATTTTTAAGTTCTTTTTGAAGGATATTCTGAATTGCATCATAAGCTTTCTGTGGGTTACCATATACAATAATCCATACTTCATCCTCCCTGGGACTTTCTTGATTAGGACTAGCTTTAATGTTAATTTTCTGTAGTATCACATCCGAGTTATGAATGTACCATTCCCCATTTTCATCAGAAATTTCCTTTAGTGGATAATAAGACCATCCCATACAAATTTCATCTCCGGGGCCAATATCGAAATTTCTATATGCATCTCTTGCCTTATTTACCGTTATTTTTTTAATTTTGAGGGATGTACTTCCGATTAATTTAATATCAGATCTGTCAGCATCTAAGACATTCATACATTTCTTTCTTTTAAACCCATAGTATTCTGCTAGAGATATTGATCCATAATTTTTTGATGAAGTATCGTATTGAGCGACTTTAGCTCCTACCTTATATGCATAATCTATAGCATAACCTAATTGTTTTCTACCAATACCTTGGCGTTGATAAGAAACTTTTATTCTTCCACCTTCTAACCATGCTATATCTTTATTGTATAACTTAATTCTTCCAAATCCGACCATTATTGTTTTTTGATCATCAATGAATGTTCCGTAATTCATACAATTTTTCTCTTGGAGCCATTTCTCAATAACATCTGGTACATAATCATCTCCATCCCAAATATCTTTACTAATATCTTTAACAGCGGGTGTATCGTCATTCGTTAATTCTCTGAAATATAACTTCATCAAATCACCAATATAATATTGAATAAAAAGAGAATTTGGAATTTAGAATTTTTGAATTAATTATAAATATTGATTTATCAATAATGATAGTATTGAAATTCGATAAATTTCTGAAAATTATTATGAAAATGATCAAAAATGACGGAAAAAATGATGGAAAGTAGCCCTTATTCAGAAAAAATATGGTTAAAATCATATGATAAACACGTAAGACCTGAAATTGATTTGGAGATATATTCTATAGCAGAAATGTGGAAAAGAACAGTGAAAAATTATCCAAATAGTCTCTGTTATGATTTTCAAGGGGCAAAAGCAACTTTTAAAGAAGCGAATAATTTTATAAACAGTTTTGCTAACTTTCTAGTTGAAAATGGTATTAAAAAAGGAGATCTTGTGGCTATTAATTTACCGAACCTCCCCCAATTTATTGTAGCGTTATTCGGTGCTTTTTCTGCTGGTTGTGCTGCTACGGGAATGAATTTTCTCTTACAACCAAATGAAATTGTATTTCAGTTAAAAGATTCTGGAGCGGTTGTTATAATTACAACTGATGCTTTTTATGAAGAAAAAGTTAGAAAAGCTGTACAAGTAGGGGAAACGGACGTAAAAATAGTCATTACTACTAATGTTGCGGATATGTTAGAGTTAGAACCCAGTATGAAAGAACAACTGATAAAAATTGGAAAATTACCTATTGGAAAAGTTGAGCCATTAGATGGAATATTATTTTCTGATTATATTAAAGTGTTAGAGCAATTTCCAAGTGATAAACCCCCCGCGGTAAAAATTGATCCAGATGATGTTTTATTGCTTCAATATACTGGTGGAACAACTGGACCACCTAAAGGAGCAATATTGACTCATCGGAATTTGATCTCTCTCTTGCAAATAATAAATCATTGGTTTGAACCTGGTACAAACCCCGGAAATGATACATACATTTCAGGTTTTCCTTTCTTCCATTTAGCTGGACTTCAATTTTGCCTTCAGACAACGTTTATGGGGGCTACACAAATTTTAGTTCCCGACCCGAGAGATACAAATTATATGATAACTAAAATAAAAGAATATGAGGAGAAAATAACACTTTTCTACAACGTACCTACACTCTATCTTCTTCTTTTGAAAAACCGAAGGTTTAAAAAGTTAAATTTAAGCAATGTACAAGGTTATCTTTCGGGAGCTGCGCCTTTTCCTACAAAAAGTATTAAAGAATTCGAGGATATCGTTGGAAAGGGAAAAGTTATTGAAGCTTATGGGATGACTGAGAACAGCCCCGGAGTAACGATGAATCCTTACCTTGGACCTAAGAAAATTGGAACCGTTGGAGTTCCTCTTCCTAATACTGAGTTAAAAATTGTCGATGTTTCAAATAGAAATAAAGAAGTTCCGATAGGAGTAGCTGGAGAAATTGCTATAAAGGGGCCCCAAACTTTTCAAGGTTATTGGAATAAGCCTAAAGAAACCGAAAATGCACTTGTAGATGGATGGTTTTATTCCGGCGATGTGGGGGTAATGGACGAAGATGGTTATATAACTATAGTTGATAGAACAAAAGATATGATTATCGTTTCAGGATATAAAGTTTTTAGTGTAGAAGTTGACGATAAACTAAACAAACACCCCGCAATTGAACTTTGTTCTACAGTAGGACTTCCTGATCCTGACCGCCCCGGTTCTGAAATAGTTAAATTATATGTCCTTCTAAAAAAAGGATTTGAAGCATCTGAAGAAACGAAAACAGACATTTTAAAATTCGCTCAAGAAAATTTAGCTAAATACAAAGTACCTAAGATAATCGAAATTCTCGAAGAATTACCATTAACCTCAATTGGTAAGGTAGATAAAAAATTGCTAAGAAATAAGTAATTTAATTATCATTTCTTTATTCTACTAATTAGTATTTCATTAAATTCTAGAACTTTGGATCTTTTCCTCTTTAAAATATCTTTTATAGAGATTGTAATAAAACAAGAATGCTAGAGAAGTATGAATTATAATACAAGTAATAAGACCTAATGTTAAAAACATTATACCATTAAATAATCCCAATAAAAATGAATTTATAAAGTAAATTACAAAAATCCTCAAATCCTTGTAATTAAACCATATATGAATATGATAAAATGAAAAAGCCAAGCTAGATATAAAAATCCCGAGAATTACATGCAATTTTAAAGTACGGATGAAGAAGTTTATTAGATAATTTCTAAAAATTAATTCTTCCATGATCATCGTAATCAGAAAGAGAAAAATTATAGCTAATCTACTTCTTTTTTCAATTAAAGCATCGATAATATCATGTTTCTTTATAATGTCGAGATTTTCTTTAGTGAAACCAAACACATCAATTAATTCCCCTATTGATAGAAGTACAAATAATCCCCCTAAAAAAATAAATAAAGTATACAAACTAAACTCACTAATAAATAGATATTCAACATAAAAATCGAAAAATAATGGAATAGTTAAAATCAATGTGATGAGACATATTATCGCATATTTCTGATTATTTTCCAAGCGTTTCAAATTAAGTCATTTATTTTTCTTTATTGAAAAGGAGAATTAGATTAATTAGGATAATCATTTTTTGATCCCATAAGAGTAGTAGTTTCTTCTATCCACTTAGACAAATCACTATCTACTCGGCAATAAGTTACAATCTTATCTAAATCTTTAAGCTTACTGAAAGAGCATTCAACTATAACATCCCATCCCCCATATACTGGAGTGGCATAGGTAATTTTCCAATCTTCATCTGGTTCAGTTGATTTTAAATCAATTAACTTTTTTACAACCTTCCATTCGGTACCAATTACTTTTAAGCGAATTAAAATATAACCTCGATAATACATAACAATCATATATTTCTATTTTTCTTTTTTTTAAAATATTCTCAATTCTCAATAAATAATCTGAATCATGAAGAATATCAAAATATGAAGATTTATAAGAGAAAACTAGGATCTTTTTACTATTTCCGAAAGAAAAAAGGGATGCTTAAAATGAATAATGAAAAAATTGCGGATCTTGCAAAATTTCCTTCAGAAAATCCTAATCCTGTACTACGCGTGTCAAAGGATAGAATTATCTATATTAATGAAGTTGGGCAAGATTTATTAAATATACAAGCAAAAGATCCTTTACCAGAAATATTATTTGAAGAAGTTAATAAAGCTTTGACAAGTAAATCTGTTACTACAATTGAGGTTGAGTTGATTAATAAGAAAATTTTATTCGATATAACACCCATTAAAGGGGAAGATTATGCTAACATATACGGAAGGGATATTACTGAAAGTAAAAAAGCAGAGCAGAAACTAATCGAATCTGAAAAACGTTATAAATCTCTTGCGAATGAATTAGAACTTATTATTGACCATTTACCAGGTATTGTCGCTTATAAAGATACTAAAAATAACCTGCTACGGGTAAATAAATTTCTTGCAGACGCTCATAACTTAAAAAAAGAGGAAATGGAAGGAGTTAGTTCCTTTGATATATATCCTAAAGATCAAGCACAAGCTTACTGGGATGATGATTTGGAGGTTGTAAGGAGTAAACAAGCAAAAATCAATATAGTAGAACCTTGGGAGTCAGATCTTGGTAAAAGATGGGTTAATACTAGTAAAATTCCATACATTGATGAAAATGGTGATGTAAAAGGGATCATAGCTTTAGCTTTTGATATTACTGAAAGAATGAAGAATGAGGAAAAGTTAAGGAAATCAGAAAAAAATGCTCTAGAGGCTTATCAACGAGCAGAGATCTATAAAGATCTATTTGCACATGACATAAGCAACATCCTCCAAAATATCAAATCCTCTATCGGGTTACTATCAATTTGGCAAAAGAATCCTGATGATCCACAAAAAATGACAGAAGTGATCAGTATTGTTAATAACCAAGTGTTTAGAGGAGCAAAACTTATTGCAAATATACGAAAGCTCTCCCAAATAAACGAAGAAACAGAATTGATTGGTATCGATCCATTTAGTAAATTAGATGAAGCAATTAAATTTTTAAAGAAGAGTTATTCTGATAAACAAATTGAAATTAAAGTTAATTCTCAAATTAAAGAAGTAAAGATAATGGCAAATGATCTACTTTTGGACATTTATGAAAATCTCATGATTAATTCTGTTAAATACAATAGAAATCCTACAATTGAGATTCAGATAAAAGTGTCAAAATTCAAGGAAGACAATTTAAATTATTTAAAATTTGAGTTTATTGACAATGGAATCGGCATAGCTGACACGATGAAAGAAGGGATTTTTAATGGCACAACAAAGCGTGAAGATAAATCTAAAGGAATGGGCTTAGGGCTAATTTTAGTTAGGAAAATAATTCTAAGTTATAACGGTAAGATTTGGGTCGAAGATAAAGTCAAAGGCGATCCTTCGCAAGGAAGTAACTTCGTCGTTTTATTATTGGAGGTGAAATAAATTGGCAACGATCCTTCTTGTTGAAGATGAATTCTCTTTGGTAAGGTTATATGAACTTGTTCTAACCACTTTTGGTCATAAAATCATGGCGGTGGCTAATAATGGGGAAGAAGCAGTGCAAAAATACAAAATTCTTCCTGAAAAACCAGATATTATAATAATGGACCATCGAATGCCAATAAAAAATGGTATTGACGCCACAGAAGAAATTTTAGAAATAAATAGAGATGCTAAAATAATATTTGCTAGCGCAGATAAAGAAGCTCGTGAAAAAGCAGAAATGATGGGCGCAATCTCTTTTAAAACTAAACCTTTTAGCAATGAAAAACTATTAAGAAATATTGAGAAGGCATTAAAAAGAACAATTTATAGCAGTGCTACTTAAAAGAGTGTTAGAATAGCTTTTTAAAAGGTACTTTTTACTAAATTTTTATCTAATCTTCTATATTCTTAAAATTAATCAATACTCAAATTAAAATATATAATAATTTTAAATAGAATGGTGTCACTTGGTACATGATGGGCGATATTCTTAGTAGACTTTTGGTTGAAATTGGAGCATTTCAGCCAGAATATTTAAAATTTATGAAATCTATAAAAAAAATGCTTGATCCTGAGTTCATTTTAAGTAGAGGAAAATTTAATTTTTTGGGTAGAAAAATAAAAAGCAAATATCATTAGAAAAAGAAGTAAAAATAAATGTTTAGTAAAAGGATTTATCTTGAAAATAACGTGGGAAATATAGTTAAAGTAAAAGGGAGAATTTCTAAAGTAATCTGGCAACATATGACAG
>CAZRBD010000097.1:14261-14935 GCA_964598265.1 uncultured archaeon | reverse complement strand
TTTAATTAATATCACTATTCTTTCATTATCATCAAAATATATTTTTTCTCCTCTCTGCCATTTTTTAAAACTCTCGGTTACATTCCCGCGCCATATAGCTCGTTTTCCCGTTTCCCTCTCATATGATTTCATTGATTCTGTCAATTTCTCATCAGTCGTAATTATAACACCACATCGAATTCGTATTAATTTTATTTCTAATTTGTAAATTTATATTAATTTTTGCGTATATCAATTATAATTATTATATTTTACTAATATTAAATTGCTTTTGCAATTAGTATTATATTCATTTTATGGATTATATTTGATTAAATGTGAATAAAGAATATTTTAACCATCCTTTAAAAAAAAAAAGTTTATAAATTAATTACATATACGGCCCCTATTTGTTGCTATTATCCATTAAGGTTTATCTTAAATAGATTTATCCCATAGATTTAGGGAGCAAACACAATATCGTTATTTTCTGTTAATAATTATTAATATCGTATTATTTTCAAAATAAAAAAAAAAAAATTAAATTTTTTCACCCTAATTTACTTAATTTTTCATTAATATTTTTTTTTTGTTAATATTTTCATCTTTTTTTTTTTTTTTTTTTTTTTTTTTTTATTCTTTTTTTTATTTCCTTTAATTTTTTTTTTTTTATTTCCTTTTTTTTTTTTTTTTTT
>CAZRBD010000097.1:0-14251 GCA_964598265.1 uncultured archaeon | reverse complement strand
GCTCGAATGATTTTGGATTCGAAATAGAAAATAAAAAAGAATTTGAATGATTCCTTGAAATTCTAAAAACATAAATAAATTTTTGAAATTAAATAATTATTAATATCGTATTATTTTCAAAATAAAAAAAAAAAAAGTGGAACTTATCCACCCTAAATCACTAAATTTATTATAAAAATTTCTTAAGAGTGAAAACTTCAAACTTAATTATTCAGTAGGTTCATTCACTCTGATACTGTTTAATACTGTCATCGATTTTTTCAATTTGAGGTCCTTTTTTTCTTGCTTCCTTCGTTTTTTTTCTTCTGATTTACCATTACCTGTATCAGACGCTGATAATTCTTCTTTCAAGTTTTCGGCTAAGCTTCCTAATTTATTAGCTGTTGAGGTGATTTCTTCCATTGAAGCTGTTTGTTGTTCCGTCGATGCACTTATCCCCTCTAACGCTCGAGAATTCTCTTCTCCGGCTGAAGTTGTTGCTTCAATATCTTGCGTTACGGATGCTATTAACTCGACTGTAGTCCCGATACGACTGGTAATGTCGGTTACCGCATTTGACGTTTCAGAAACAGCATTTTTAGATTCCTCCGCAAGTTTTCGAACTTCGTCAGCTACAACAGCAAATCCACGACCATGTTCTCCTGCTCTTCCAGCTTCGATACTAGCATTTAATGCTAGTAAATTTGTCTGATCTGAAATCCCTGTAATTAAGTCCATTATTTTATTGATATCATTTGTTGACGCCATAATTTCATGTGATAAAGAACTTATATTGTTAGCCATTTTGCTAATTTCTACCAGTGAATCCACTTGACCCTGTGTGTTTTGTGATACTTCTTGGGTCGTTGAGGCAATTTCTTCTGATGCTGCATTTACTTCACTTGAACTCGCGGCCAATTCTGTAGCAATATTTGATACAGATATACTTGCTTCAGATCCAGCTTGTAAAACTCTCTCCATATTCCTAGTAACCCTAACAATCCCTCTAACTGTAGGAATAGCTACAGCAACTCCCGTCACAATAGCTACCACAATCATTATTATTATTATAAAAAATGAAGTCGTTGAGAGTGTATTTGCTGCCGCAGTATCAGCAGCTACTTCAGCAAGAATGAAACTTTCTATTTCATGCAAAATTTCGTCTGCTTCATCATCCAGTATTTCAATCGCTAGATCGTCAGCTTCGATTTCGTCCATAACATCAAAAATTCCTGTACCGGTTGTAGTTACTAATACAAGGAAATCATCGTCATGCCATGTTTCAATAGAATTAGCGAGTTCTGTTGCATTACCATTATTTATGACTGACCCGAGATGTATCTCAAAATCATTAAGTGCTGATGCAAATTGAGCCCTTAAGGCAGTACGATTAGCAGCATCTGCCCACCAATACTCGTATGTAATCAATATTTGATGCTCGAGATCGTATTTCACCTCAGTAGCATTAACTTTCATATCTATAGTTGTTTGATACCTGACCAAAAGATCCAAATCTTCATCAATTGCATCATCCTCAGTCTTAATCTCTTCATTTTTTTCCCAAAGTGAATCCATTAAATTAAATATACCGTGTGTACCCGTGGAAAGGTTGTAAATCTGTGAGACCTTTGTCTCAATCTCTTCGACTTTATCGGCCTCTTCGCTGTGCATCTCTGCGAGTGTATTCATATCTTCAAAAAACTGGGCATAATCCTCCGCAAAAACTCCATTATCAACATTCTCAGTTTCACCATCTTCATATTGGTGAATAATTAGTATCATTTCTTCCAAATCAAACTTTGCTTCATCCATTAGACCTAGTATAACTATATCATCCTGAGTAAGCTCATTAATTGAAGCACTTAATGCATTGATTTGGACTATACTCACAACCCCCAATACTACAGATAGAGCCATCAAAACTGTAAATCCTAATGTCATTCTTCTTCCTATATTCATATATTTCATCTCCTATTTTTATTAATATTTAATTTTAAATTATTGATTTTTATATTAGATTTTAAGTTATATGTTAAATTTTTTATTAATAATTTGATCAAATAACTTGTATTTAAATGTTTCCTTAACATAAAATTTTGTTTAGGACAAAATAATTAATATAGATTTGATAAACATTTGTTTTTTTTTTCATAAAAGATTATTATTCTGTTAAGAATGAATATAAAATACTCAAAAAGAATCATTTTATTATGAGGAGGAGAACTTGAAAAATAATTGTATAAAATATATTGTTCAATTTTTTACTTTTTTTTATTGAATGAAAAATAATATATATATATGTTTTGCTGAGAATGACAAATATGTTGAAATTTTTATTAGGGATACCGGTATAGGCTTAACTAAACAATAAAAACTTCAGTTATTCACTAAATTTGGGAAAATAGAAAGATATGGAAAAAAATTTGAGGTTGATATTGAAGACTCAGGATTAGGGTTGTATATATCAAAACAAATTGTTGAACTACATGGTGGGGAGATTTTTGTTAATTCAAAAGGACGGAATAAAGGATCTTTATTTACTATAAGGCTTTCTAAAGACCCCACGTAGTTATTATTTCAAATGTAATCACCTAGGCGATCAAAATCCGAATATTCAAAAGGTTTTAAAAAAAATCCATCAGCACCAGTTTCATCTATTTTTCCTTCCACCTCACTTCTTGGAACAGCTGTAATATAAAAGATTAAGAGATTTTTAAATTTCTCCTCGGATTTAATCCGTTTACAAATTTCATAACCGGACATCTTTTTAATTTACAAATTTTATTCCTTAAAACAATGATTTGAATGGACTTTATAAAATTCTAAAAACATAAATCCGTATTTAAATTTAAAGAAACATAAGAAAAGCGATTTCAGGAGAAATAAATTTGAAAGATATACGGCCTTGGTATTGGCCAAATAATGGGATGCCTGAAAAGACAGAACCTTTTACCTGGATTATAAAGAATAGGATCGCTATTTCTTGGTGGCCTGATACATCAGTTATTAAAAAATACAAAAGTGAAGGTATCAAGGTAGTTGTTAATTGTTCTGAACTTGATAATCGTCCTAATATTCCAAAAGAGTTCAAATATTTACATTTAAATATTCCCGATTATGGCACTCCTACAGAAACTCAATTGAGAAAATTTTTAGACTATACGAAAAGATTTTTAATTAGTAAAGAACCAATCGTAGTCCATTGTGTAGCAGGCTGCGGGAGAACTGGCATAATGATAATAGCATTGGCAGCCTATAATGGCTTTATTCCCAATGGAATAGATCCTGTAAAGTGGATTCGCAAACTCCGTCCATGTTGCCTAGAAACAAAAGAACAAATGGAATTAGCACGTAAATTGGCTAAAAAATATAAAACCAATAAAAAACATCCTTGATAGAAATTTAAATAGAAAATAATTCATAGAATCTCAAAAATCTAATACTCCACTTACAATGATTATGAGTTTGAAAGATTTGCTTCTAAAATTTCAAATTCTGAATAATTAAATGGTTTTAAAAAATATCCATCTGCTCCAGTTTCATCAATCATTTCTTCTACTTTATTGCGTGGAACAGCTGTTATATAATATATGAGAATATCTTTGAATCTCTCTTGTTTTTTAATCTTTTTACAAATTTCATATCCACTTATTCCAGGCAAGATAACATCTAATAATATAATTTTCGGAGAAATTACATTTAACATTCTAATTGCTTCATCACCCGAACTAGCAGTCTTGATTGAAAGATCCTTCATTAAAAAAATATCTACTAATACTTTATTTGTATATTTATCATCATCTACAATCAAGATATCTACATGTTCTTTTTTATCAAAATTTAGAGTCTCCTCAATAATTTTTTCAAGTAAAAAACTCTGATCATATACATCTTTAATTTTTGATAACACGTCCCACTCGAATTTATCTTTATAATTTTCAATTAACAGATGTGTATAGCCTTTTATTGTAGTTAAAGGTTCTTTTAACCTCAGACAAAGATTAGAAATACTCTGCTTAGAAGAGTTGTTTAAATTTGATTCCATATAGTAATCTATTGCCCTTCTAATTAATTTTGAGAATGTGGAAATATTCTTTAATTGCATATATTCTTGCCATTTACTTTTGGTTCCCTCAGAGACTAAGAAAGTAATTCTTTCCTTATCTTTCTCATAAATTTTTTCGCCTTTCGACCATTTTTTAAAACTTGTTGTAACTTTATCCCTCCAAATAGCTTTCTTCCCTGTTTCTTCCTCATACTTTTTCATTTCTTTTGTTTTTTCAGTATTTTTGGAAATTTTAATCCCTCTGAGATATCTAAATTTTAAATGATAAATGGAGAGTGAAAAAATAAAAACCAACTAAGATAAATTATTTTTCTTATAATTTTAAAATTTTCAATTATAAATTATATACTTACATTTATTATTCTAATTTTATTATATCTTGATTAGTAAAAAACCACTTACCCAATAATTAGAGCGATAATTAAAATATAGATATATAAAAAATGGTTCAGAGAGATATTCAATTTAAAAATCTTTTCAATTGGTTATAAATTAATAAAAAAAAAGTTAATTTAGATTTTACTTATTTAAAAGTGCTTTTTTCTCTTTTAATATCTTGGATTTTTTAGGTGTGTTTTCCTCTGTATCTTTTGAATCTTGGTTTGAAAGTTTAAACATGTCTAACTCACTTTTTAAATCTTCTGCTAAGGCACCTAATCTATTAGCCGTGGATGTAACCTCTTCCATTGAAGCAGTCTGTTGTTCTGTGGATGAACTGATCCCCTCTACGGCTTGGGATACTTGTTCGAATCCTGCTAGAGCACCTTGTATATCTTCAGTAATTTGTCCTATTAACTTCACCGATTCTTGAATTCGTGTAATCATTCTTTCAACATTTTCATTTGAAGTTTCAACAGAAACCTTAGATGCTTCCGCAAGTTTCCGAACCTCATCAGCTACAACTGCGAAACCCCTTCCATGTTCACCAGCTCGACCTGCTTCAATACTTGCATTAAGAGCAAGTAAATTTGTTTGGTCGGAAATTCCTATTATTACTTCCATGACTTTTTTAATATCATCCCCTGAACTCAGGACATCATGTGATAATGAGCTAATTTCATTAGCCATATTACTAATCTCAGTAAGACTTTTAACTTGGGTTTGTGTTGTCATTGATACCTCTTGAGTGGTTGAGGCAATTTCTTCTGATGCAGCATTTACCTCGCTAGAACTTGCTGCAAGTTCTGTCGCAATATTTGATACATTTACACTTGTATTTTGGGAACTAGCAATTATATTTCTCAGGTTAGTCATCATTTTACTATATGAATTGTTTAACCTACTAATCTCATCTTTAGTACTACCATTCGTTGTTATTTGTTTTGTAAGATCTCCATTGGCAATTAATTCTGATGTCTCAACTAAATCATTAATAGGTCGAGTTATGCTCCGAATCAAGGAAATTGAAACTGCTGCTCCGACTATAACAGAAATAATTATTAAGACAACAATAAGGATATATGATGTTGCAATTGTCGATTTGGCATTTGCCTTATTACTTTCAATTCTAGGATCTATTTGTTGTTCATCTAGATATTCTAAATCTTCTATAAGTTCTATAAAATAAGTATTAGCTTCTGTAATGTCAGATTGCATACTATCATAATCGTCAAAAACCCCTTCACCTGGTTCCAGTGCTAAATTAGAAAAATTGTATTGCTTGAGTTCTATATGGTTAAGTTGGTCAAGTACATCTTGATTCGATTGATAAAAAGTTGCTATAATTGCGATAGAACTATCGAATGCGTCCACCGATGCATTGAATTCATCTCTGGTCTCAGGATCTTGATTTGCTATGTATTCATATACAAAGAGCATTTGTTCAGCGATATGCATTTTCATAATCGTAGCATTCAACTCCATTAGAGGATCGTCTATCATTCCCATTAATACATCTATATCACTATCTATTTCTTCATGAATTGCAAAAATTTCACTAATATGTTCCAAGATTTCATCTTGATGAGCCAATATTCCTTCAGAACTGTTAACAATAAAATCAATTATGAAATCATGATCTTCTGCTAATTCTTCTATTTCTGCACTAAAGTCAGGAAGTAATGCCTTGAGTTCTTCAGCATGAAGATCAAAATCTGCTGCCACAGATAGTATTTCTTCTCTTTGATGTGAAGTATCTCCTTCTAGATATTCCCACATTTCGCGGATTGCATAATCTACCTCATATTTTAAATCCATCATTATCTCCATAGCGATTGAATCTCTATTAGCCAAATTTGTATACTCAGTATCTAAACTATTGAATTGAACGAAACTTACTATACCCAAAATACTTGAAATTCCTATCAAACAGGCAAAACCTATTATTAATTTACGTTTTATTTTCATTTTTTTTTCACTTATACTGATATTTTTTAATTTTTTTTAGAAGTTTGAATAAAAATCAATATTTCCATTGTTTTTATTTAACTTATTATAATTTTGTTTATATTTTTTATAATAACTTGATCTAAGATTTTATATATAAATGTTTTGTTATCAAAAAACTTCGTTGATCTATTTTTTTGATAACTTTTTAAATACTAGATTTATAATATTTGTAAAAAAGTAATAATTATTATAATAATAATTAAACAATCTACAATCTTTTATTAGAATTAAAATAAATACAATGGGTAAATATAATTTTAATAATTTGACTGATTTAATATAAATATTTTATATTAAACTAAAATCAAATAATAATTAGTTGGTTTACAGATGAAAATTACAAATTACAAAGTTATTTTGATTGGTTTATTATTATCTATTTGTCTTTGGATTTTTGAAGCGTATTTACACACTTACATTTTTAACCTACAATCCAATTTTCTAAATAATTTATTTTTTCCACCCCTTCATGAATTATGGATGAGAGTAATTGTAGTAGTTATATTAATCTCATTTAGCATTTTATCACAAAAGATTATTAATAAGTTACATTTGATGCATAATAATCTTCAAAAAATAGAAGAAGAACTTCGAATATCATATAATCGCTCAAAATTTTATAAAGATTTATTTACTCATGATGTTAATAATATTTTCCAAATATTAAATACGTCAGCAGAAATTATATCAAATTATAATGAAAATCCTAAAAAATCTATAAATATTTGGGACTATCCAGAAATAATTAAACAACAAATAGAGAGGGGTTCGAAATTGATAAGTAATGTTAATATGCTTTTTGAATTAGAAGAATTTGGAAGTTCATTTGAAAAAGTTGATGTTCAAAATTTTTTAAATCAAGCAATTAATTATGTAAAAGAGGCGTATTTTGAAGAAGAAATTTTAATTCAAATTGATTCTACGGACATAAAAGCCTATGTCCTTGCGAATAAATTTTTGGTAGAGGTTTTTGAAAATATATTAATAAATGCAATAAAATATAATAAGAACCCTACTACGGAAGTATCTATCAAAATTTCAAAAATATGTAAAGGCGTTGACGAGTTTATCAAATTGGAATTTAAAGATAACGGTATAGGGATTTCAGATGAGAAGAAAAAGTTGATATTCGAAAAAAATAATAGAAGCTATAAAGGTACAAAGGGAATGGGAATAGGATTATCTTTAGTCAAAAGCATAATTAAGACCTATAAAGGTTATATTTGGATAGAAAATAAAGTACCAGATGATTATCTAAAAGGGAGTAATTTTGTTTTGCTACTCCCAAAAGCTTAGTAAACTTACTTTCTGCTTCACTCATAATATTAACAAACGCGTCATCCAATAGAATTAGGAGGTAAATTAATCAAAAAATATCAAAAACAAATAGGATGTAAAATATTTTAAGAACTGAATTTATTGTATTATTAAGTTTTATTAAGAAGAATAAATTTTTTATTCCAAAATTACTATAAGTATTAGATGCTCATGCAGAAGACAGACTATATTTCTATGATAGCTGATAACATCATGGTGTATCAAATTAGGTTACCAGCAGATCTTCAAGGAAACAATTTACATGAGCATTTAAATCTATATAATGAAAAATTCCTGGGAATAATTGCTGGCTTTGATAAAAATTTCTTAGAACATTTCCTCATCATATCAAAAGGGAAGAGGCAAGAAGATATTTCAGATGTATTAAAAAAGATGGAAAAAATCTCGTTTATGATAGGTCCTACAGGGAACCTTAATTATTTGAACACTAATCAAATACAGTATATTCTAACGAAGCTAGGATCACTCAAATTAAATGAAATTAAAGAAACACATGTAGGTAAAATTGCGGATGAGCAAATAGAGAAAGAATTTGGAGCAGGTGGAAGCCCATCAAGAGCAATAGAAAATCAATTATCGAGTGCGGCATTTTATCTTCAATCAATTGGGTATAATAATGAAGAAATTCAAGAAAAATTTAACGAAGTCAGGCAAGATCCCTCAAAATTAGATAAATTATTTACTCTTCCCCCTAAAGAAATTTTTAGCCTGCCACCAGAAATACAATCAAGAAGTAGACCCCCATCTAGAGCTCAGGGCACTCATACCGCTCAACAAGCTCCTGGTGCTATGAGCCATCAAACTGAAAATGCTATTGAGCAGCACATCCAATCAATTCAACACGAAATAACGGGTGACCGGGCAAAGAAAGTTGAGGAGATATTGCTGTTGATTAAAGCACATGTTAAAGTAAACTTGACAGCAAATTATGAAAAAGTTTTTAGGCAAATCCATCCCGACCGGTTAAATCGTGCTTTAAAAATGCTAAAAACTACAAAAAGAAAGTCAAAAAGAATGGCTTATTACTTAGAATGGTTTTTCGGTTCAACTCTGTTATCGAAAATCGAAATTAAGGTTGAACACTGGCAAGTATCTTCTGCGGCAACTCAAGGAACTACTGGAGTTTACACAGCGGGAATAGACTTTTCGAGATATGATCCAATTATAAGAGAGTTTTCAGATACTAAACTAGGTAAGGTTATTATTATTACAAGACGGATATTGGAATCTCCGACTAAATCTGCTATGCAGAAGCTAGGACAAGATTTAATAGCCGAAACTGGATTTGATGAGCATCTTTACTTTACTGATTAATGTGTATTTACGTCATCTGCACCCCTGATAATTAGGCTATAATTTTAAATTATTTTAAAGAAATGGAAAAACAATTTAATATTAAAAAAATCTATGAAAGAACCTAAAAAGTCAACCAGGGAAAAATTAAGGGAAAGTGAAGAAAAATTAAAAGATTTCATGGAAGCTGCAACTGAAGGTTTCCTTGTTTACGATTCAGAATTAATTCTGCGTGAAATCAACGATTCTGCGTTACGGATTATTGGGAAACACAGAGAGGATGTAATTGGCAGAAATATACTTGAGATAACTCCTGGTCTTGAAAATACGGGGAGATATGAGGAGTATTTAAATGTCATAAAAACGGGAGAACCATTCTATACTAATGATGCTGCACAGACGTCTAAATTTAGAAACATCCATTTATCAATAAACGCTTTTAAATTAATGGGAGGTCTTGGAATGATTTTCAATGACGTGACAGAGCGTAGAAGAGCAGAAATAAAATTAAAAGAATCAGAGAAAAACTATCGTTCATTATTTGAAAATATGACCTCTGCTTTTGCTTTTCATAAAATAATTGTAGATGAAGGTAGCAAACCTATTGACTATAAGTTTTTGGAAGCAAATGCCGCTTTTGAAGAATTAACAGGCTTAAAAGTGGAGAATATAATCGGAAAAACTGTAAAAGAAATTTTACCAGGAATAGAAAATGATCCTGCTGATTGGATTGGTAAATATGGTAAAGTAGCTCTTACAAGAATTCCACTAACTTATGAGAATTATGCAGAACCTCTTGATCAATGGTATAGTGTTTTAGCATATTCTCCCAAAAAAGGCTATTTTGCGGTAATTTTTACTAACATCACTAAACAGAAGCAAGCTGAAAAAATTATAAAAAAATCTGAAAAAGAATATCGAGAGGCTTTTAATCGTGCTGAATTTTACAAAGATTTATTCACCCACGACATCAATAATATTTTACAAAACATATTATCTGGAATACAACTTAGTGAAATGGAAATAGGAGTCTCAGAAAAACTTGAATGGGTAAGAGAAAACATGGGTATCATCAAAGATCAAGTCAAAAGAGGGTCAATATTAGTTTCTAACATCCGTAAGCTTTCAAAACTTGATGAAGAAGAAATATCAATTAAAAAAGTAGAAACTTGTACCATATTAAAGAAGTCAATAGCTTATGTGAAAAACGCTTATCAAAATAGAGATATTACTATTCAAGTCGAATCGATTGATAAAGAACTCTATGTTAAAGCTAATGAACTTTTAGAAGATTTATTCGAAAATATATTGATTAACGCAATAAAATATCATGAAGGTCCGACGGTTGAAATCCGCATAAAGATTTCAAGAGAGAAAAAAGAAGACATAAACTACCTTAAAATAGAATTCATAGATAATGGGGTAGGAATAGAGGATGCTAGGAAAAAATTAGTTTTTCAAAGAGGTTTTAGTGATGAAGAAACTGTTCATGGAATGGGTCTAGGTTTATCGCTTGTACAAAAAATTATTGATAACTATGAAGGAAAAATATGGGTCGAGGATAGAGTTCATGGAGATTATACGAAGGGAAGTAATTTTGTTATCTTAATTCCAGAGGTGTTATAAAACGGTAAAAGTTTTAATTGTTGAGGACGAACCTCCATTTCAGTTTTTTTTGAAAGAACTTTTAACTTTAAAAGGATTCGAGATTGTAGGTGTCGCTAACAATGGAGAAAAAGCCGTTTCCATGTTTAAATCGTTTTCGGAAAAGCCAAAAGTAATTTTAATGGATTATCGAATGCCTATTAAAAACGGTTTAGAAGCTACGAAAGAAATTTTACAAATTGATAATAATGCAAAAATTATATTCACAAGTGCAGATGAAAGTGTTAAAGAAGAAGCATTAGCTCTTGGAGCTTTTAGCTTCAAAAATAAACCTTTTGACATAGAATATTTAATATCTAATATTGAAAAAGCTTTAGCCTCATATTTAATCCATTAGCATTCTGTGTTTAGTTATACCTTAAATCGGCAGGGAATTTATTAGAAAAAAGGTAAGTTAATGTTTTAGACTATTTCATCTTTTTTAAAAACACTCTTTCCTCTAATTATTGTTTCAAGTACCTGAATTCCTTTAATATGGTCCTTATCAATTTCAAGGGGATTTCTATTTAAAATAACAAAGTCTGCTAATTTACCAACTTCAATACTCCCTTTAACATCATCTTCGAATGCCCCAAACGCAGCGTTAATCGTATATGTTTTTAATGCTTCCTCCATTGTAATACACTGTTCAGGCACAAATCCATTTCGAGTAACCAAAGCATGAAGCCCCAAAATCGGATTAGGATCTTCAATGGGGCAATCTGAACCAGAAATAAGCATAACTCCGCCATCTAAGATAGATCTCATTGGATAAGTATATTTACATCTTTCCTTACCAATTCTCTTTTCAAGCCAGGTATATTCTGAATTAATAAAAGGAGGTTGACAAGAAGCGATAATCCCATATTCTTTCATATCTTTTATCACATCTTCAGTCAACATTGAAGCATGCTCGATTCTATGCCGATGATCTTCTCTAGGAAATTCATTCAACAATTTTTTATATAAATTTACAGCAATTCTATTAGCTTTGTCACCTATAGCGTGAATTACAATTTGAAACCCCAGGTTGTGAGCAATTTTCATTTTTTTATAAATTACATCATCTTCTGTAGTGCAGAACCCACTCATGTCAGGAGCATCAGAAAAGGGTTCCCACATACACGCTGTTTTTGCTCCGAAACTTCCATCTAAAAATAATTTCAGGGTATTTAATTTGAATTTACTATAGATTTGCCCTCCATCTAAAGATGATTTTTTCAACATGGTTAATCTCTTTGGTCTATTAGTATCTACTAAGGCATAACAGTTCTGTAAAATCAAATCTTGAACTGATTTATATAGGGGAATTTCAACACGCCCTAATCCTCCTTCTCCACCTTTTTTATATTTAAATACACTATGAATTGATGTAATTCCCTTCTCAGCTAACATTTTAGTAGCTTTTATGGTGGTATTCTTAATATCTGCTCGTTTAGGCATTAAGTATTTTGTGGCAACGGAGAAGACTATATCCAATGCATTTTCAGAAATCACTCCTGTAAGATCACCTGTTTTATCTCGCCTGATTTCCCCACCATCAGGGACTTTGGTATTTTTATCAATCCCCATTAAAAGTAATGCTTTCGAATTTGCAATTCCAATATGACCATCATATCGTAAAATAAATACGGGATTTGAGCAAGAATCTAAGTCCAGTCGTGTAGGTAAAATAGGAATTTCGAATTCTTCTTCTTTTAAATTAAATCCAAATATTAATTCTTCATGGGATTTCTTAGTAGCGGTGTCTATCAAAGTACTTTGCAATTCTTCCAAACTTTGCACAGAGGAAAGATCAACATTTAACAAAAAAAACATCAATCCTATTAAGTGCATATGTGATTCAATAAACCCAGGGAGGAGACAATTCTTCTCAAGGCTTATTAGATCGTATTTAGTACTCATTTTTTCCTTAACATCTTCCAAAGTACCTATAGCAATTATTTTTTCACCCTCAATCCCTACAGCTTCTATGATTGGTTGACTTTCATTCATAGTGATAATAGATCCCCCATAAAAAACTCTTCCATTAAATTTTTCTTGTTGCATTAAAAAAGCTCTCCGTGTTTAATTTTTCACAATTATAATTAACTTCTCTTTCTTTTGAAGTTTGAATATTATATTATTTTTAGCTACAATCTTTTTAATAACTTCTTTATAAGAAAAATATTAAAATTATTAAATACTTCAAAGGATTAAGACATAGGAGAAGAAGTAAAATGAAAGCGTCTATTTTGAAAAAATTGAATGTGATAATAGAGGAAGCTAATGCCTTAAAAAATGAAAATAAGTTTGAGAGTGCTATAAAAAAATTCCAGCAAGCAATTTCTTTTATTAATATAAAAGTTGTAGAACCTCAAGATAAAAAAATAGAGATTTCTAATATTAAAAACGCCATCAATCAAACTTATTCTATTCAAATTGATACTGTAATAATTGAATCAATACGCTTAGCAGCTCAAAAAGAGTTTAAAAAAACTGAGAAACTCTTTCAAGATGCATTGAGAATCGCTGTAAAAATCGATAATGTAGATCTTAAGAACGCTGAAATTGAAGAAATTAAGCTATTGATTAGAGAGAATGAATTAGAAGAAATCTTAATGGATGGTATTAAGCTAAGAGAAGAAAAGAGTTTCGAAAAAGCAATTGAAACATTTAATAAAGTTTTAACTATTGCTGAAGATATATATAATAAAGCTTTGAACCCCGAGTCTCTAGTTAGAATTAAAAACGAAATTACACTCACTTACGGATTTCAAACTAGATTATTAGTTGATAAAGCTACAAACTTAAAGCAATTGGGTGAAGTTGAGGAAGCAATCAAAATTTTTGAAGAATCGTTGGATGCAATCGAGAAATATCTAGATCCTAAAAATCGACAAACTGAAATTACTAATATTAAAAACATGCTTAATGATATTTATTCCAATCAAATTAAGCCATTTATAGAAAAGGGTAAAGAATATTCAAGCCAAAATGAAATTGATTCAGCAGTTTCAGAATTTAATAATGCTTTAAATTTATCCTCTAAGATGTTTGATTCTGACTTAAAAAATCTGGAGATAAGACTTATCGCAGAAGTGTTAAATCCACTGAATATTGAACGAATGAAACCAATATTAGAAAATGCAAATAGAGTAATCCTACGAGAAAAATTTGAGGAATCTCATGAGAATATTAATACGGCAGTTAAAATCTTAGAAGAAGCCTTGTATATCGCAAATTCTATGGTAGATTCAGAAAAAAAGGAAATAAAAATAAAAGAGATTAGGGACATGATAAATAACGCCTGCTTATCCGGGATTAAAAGAATTAAAGATAAATCTCTTCAACACGTAGTTCAGAAAAAATATGATGATGCAATAGGAGAATTGTATACAGCTCTAAGCATAGCTAAAAATATGGCTTATCCAGAAAATAAAAATCCTGAATTAAACAATCTAAAAGATTTGGTTAATAATGTCTATACAGCTGAAGTTGAGGAAATTATAAACAAGGGTAAAAAATTAGCAGAAAAAAAGGAATTTCAAGAGGCTATAGACG
>CAZRBD010000096.1:0-15001 GCA_964598265.1 uncultured archaeon | reverse complement strand
TCACAAACTCGACATTCTCTTGCCTGACCTTCTCCTTCTAATCTCCTACAATATTTGAGATTTAATAGTTCGCATTTGCCATTCTTAACTTGAAATAGTTGATGGGGATCAGGAGGATAGTCGGGAGCTTTACCACTTAAGGAGGGTGGACAATATCGTGGATTCACAGGACACGAAGTCACACATATTCCGCATCCATCACATAACTCATTATCAACATCTATTTTTAGCTCCTTTTCTTTACCTTCTTCGGAGCCTAATAATTCCTTTAATTTTTCATACTTCGTTTTGTATTTTGTTTCTAGTAGCGGAGTACAGTCATCTACTTTCACTTTTCCTTTCAATAAATCTAACGCAAAAGCCATGCACGTAGGTTTTCCACATTTTTTGCAATTCGTCTTAGGCAAAAATTTGTAGAGTTCCATGAAATTATTTACTGGAATTGAAAAACACCATGAATTATATTTTTTCTACTGTTTCCAGTAATGAATAATATTTGATGGTTATTAATTTCTTTAGATTATTTAATATAAATTATCTCTAAGATGTGTTTAATTTATAATCAAAACCTTGGAAATTTTCATAAATTATTAACAAAAGAATTAAAGCTCATTCTAAGTTTCATCTCATAATAATATAAGAAAATTTTCAAAATTATTAAGTCGAAATGAAGTGATATATTAACATGCCAGAAGAAGAGATTCCAGATATAGATTTAAAAGAACTAATGTTAGATGAACGGACAAAAAATATCCGGAAAAACATGGAGAAAATTAAGCACAAAATTGTTGTAATCTCTGGAAAGGGAGGTGTTGGGAAGACTACAGTTGCCATTAATCTTGCAATGAGTTTGGTAAGTATCGGTTTGCGAGTAGGGATATTAGATGTCGATATAACTGGACCTAATGTAATAAAGATGCTTGGAATTAATCCGGAGTTGAAACCAAGAGTTGATACCGAAACAAAAAGATTTTACCCTGTAGATGGACCATTAAAACTTAAAGTCATGAGTATGGCATTTCTAACACTTACTCCAGATGATCCAGTAATTTGGAGAGGTCCAATGAAAATGAGTGCTGTAAGACAGTTTTTGGGGGATGCAGAATGGGGAGAACTTGATTATTTGATATGTGACTTACCTCCTGGAACGTCTGATGAAACATTGGATTTATTACAATTAATTCCAGATGAAAATGTAGTTGTAGTAACAACCCCACAAGAAGTAGCATTAATGGATGCAAGAAAAACTATAAAAATGGCAATGGTTATGGATAGAAAAATTCTAGGAATCATAGAAAATATGTCCGGTTTTAAATGTCCACATTGTAACGAATATATTGATCTTTATCCTCCTGGTGGAGGAGAAAAAGCATCAAAAGATTTTAAAATTCCATTATTAGGCAAAATCCCATTTGAAATTGAAGTCAGTCAGCAAGGTGATCAAGGATTACCCTTTATTTTAAAGTATCCAGAGAGTAATTCAACAAAAGCCTTTAAGGAAATTGTAAAAAAAATAAGAGAGACTTTAGGGGATTGATTTTTCTTCCTAGTAAACTCTAAATAAAATAATTACAAACATTAGTTTACAGATTTTTGTATTTCAAGAATAAATTATAAAACGACTCTAAGCAAAAAAAAAATCAATTGTAGGGTTTTTGAATTTGCTACTCATTTGTAACTATAAATTTAAATTCTTTTTCTTTTATTATAATTGAAATTTAAACCAATAAAAAATGAAGAATTAATATGAAATTAACTACTGAGATTATAACAGCTAAATTTCTCAAAAATCTGCACAGAAAAGTAAGAATCTCATTTCTAATGTGCAGAAACTTCAAAAAACTTGTAAAACTGTAAAAAACTGTAGTTCAAATGTGAATAGTGCAATAAATAGTTTGGAAATTCTTTTTAATGTATTCAAACAATCAATTGAAGAAACTGAATCAGATAAAAAGTACTTTCTAGAAAAATTAAAGATGTTTAATGAGATGGGAGAGGCGCTTGATGATTATTTAAGTGAGCTTGTGGATGTAGCACATGAAGGTCTTGATAAAGATAATGATGAACCTGACTCGGAAATATTAACAAGAGCGTCAACTAAAATTAAAAAAGGAATTAGATCTCTGGAAAGGGTCGAAGAAATATTAAAAAAATCCAAAATGAAAAAAACAAGCAAATTGCAAAATCAAATATCTGAGTTAAAAAATCAAATGAGTTCTATCCGCAAAACAGTAAAAGCTGATAGCAAAAAGAAAAAAGCAAAATAAATTTGACATTAAAATTTTTGAAATAGAACTATCGAGAAGATTTTGCTGAACTATTTTAGAAAAACAACCTAATTTTACATTTTTAAATGTTCGATAATTTTTTCATGTTTTTATTTCTCAGATATTACATTTATTCTAAAATTAAATGGTGGAAGGTTTTATTAACCTAAATTAATTTTAGTCACATAGGTAAAAAAGAATAATAACTGGGATTATTATTACTGTTGACAACCATAAATTATTAAAAGGAATAGTTATATGCAAGGAGTCAGGCGAATACTTACTTGACCTTATTTTAGATACAAAAATCGATCCAGTACTCTTATCCTCGTTTGTTGGGGCATTACGCTTATTTGGAGATAATATAGGACGAATTGAAGAGATTGTTATCAAAGGACTCGATGTTGAGATGATTATTGTTTATAAGTATAATTTAATTTTTGTAGCTATTCTTGATAAGGAATTTACTAAACATAATATTAGAGAAGAAGCCGAAAAATCGTTGGATATGTTTTACTCTTTATACCAAAATGAAATTGAAGATAATTGTATGGAAGTTAGTCAATTTTTTTCATTTAAAACCATTTTACTTACACAGATAGAAGAATATTTCAATCGACTTAACGAACGTCATATGGAGCCTGAAATTGGGGACTTCGGTTTTTTTACTCAAGCAATAAAAAAATTAAGAACGGACTCATCTTAATAAATCCTATTTTAATTATCTTTAATTTCAAGTGAAATACAAATCTACTGAACAATGTTTAAATACATATTCATAATTTTGTAATTAATATTATCCTAGTTTCAATTTAGAATGATGCTAGTTAAATCAAAATTGAAAAAAAAAATAATTGTACTTTCAAATTTGAAGCATACGTAAATATATATTTGCTATTAGGACTTAAGGTTTAATTATGAAAGAGGATACATCACAATTCTTTACACTTGCCCGATATATAAACCAGGAAATGCTGCTTCAAGAACTCTTTCGAGCTAAAGAAATCACCTTTGTTAAGTATAGCAAGAATAAAAAGAAAGTAAAGGTATTAATTACAAAAATTTTCTATTCGTTTATTTTTGGAATTCTTCCTGTAATACCTCTGCTGGCATACTTCGAGATGAAGCAAGAGATGTTCGCTGAAGGAGTGCCTATAAGGATAGTAGTTTTCGCAGGTGGTTTATTATTTGTATTATTTTTTGCCTTAGAGTTTTTAAACGTATTTTTTATGGGAATGATAGAAGTAAGTTTAATCATATCTAACCCCCTCTTTAAATGGTTGCAAACTTTACCACTTTCTGATAAAAAGTTAACAAGGTTAAAACTTTACAGCATTTTTCGAAGTTATGATTTACCCATAATAGTTTTGATATTCACATTTCCTATTGTAATGTATATAGGAACGTCAAATTTTGTTATATTTTTAATTTGTTTAGGGATTTCAATTATTCACGTTATATTATCTTTTAGCGCGCTTATTTTATTCGGAAATCGGATGAACAGAATTCTTACTATTAATAAATTAAATTCAAGAAAAGCAATGATAGTTAGGTTGGTAAATACGTTTGGTTACATATTAATCTTTTTTGTAAGTATTTTTTTCATACAATGGGCAATGACCTCCATTGAAACTTTTTTTGGGTTTCAGATGGTTCAAAGATATCCAGGAACTTTAAATCTTATATTGAGCACTATTCCTTACCCTTTCTCATCTAGTTATTTTATTTCTTTTATGATAACTATGGATCAAGTGCATTTTCACTATTGGATAAGCATCTTTTGTGGTTTTGGGTTGTTTCTAATATTTACTTACAGCGTAACGAGAAAAGCATTTAAAGATTTGGCGAGATTAAGTTCCACTAAAGGAAATGACCTTGAAAAATATGAAAAATTGAACCAAATCGAAAAAGACGTACAGATTAAAATTAAGATAAGAAAACCAGTCTTCGCCCACTTTATCAAGGATCTTTCTATTACTTCGAGAAATCTAAAAGTTTTTCTATCAGCTATAACCCCGGTACTCATTTCATTTGTTTTTACTTACACTTTCAATTTTACTCTTTTAAGAGGTCAAACTCCTTTGGATACAGGATTCTTTTACAATCTGTTTGTAATTTTAGCATTTCAACCCATTAATGGTGGTATGTTAATATATAACTTAGTAAATTTAGAAGGAGGTGAAGAGCCTGTATTAACCAGTCTACCAATTAAATCTAAAAATCAAGCTAAAGCAAAACTCTTATATTTTACAATAATTCAAACTATTTCAGTTGTTTCTCCATATCTAATTTATATGTTCGAACCAGGTTTTTTAGAACTATTATTGACTACATTTCTTTCATTACCCTTTTCTTGGGTTGTTCTTATATCAATGTTTGAGATGTATGTGTACCTATTTGGGAGAAAAAAATATCGATTTACTCTTAACCAAGTCAATCCTAAAAATAAAACCATGAAATGGGCTTATATTTACATAGCGGAGTATCTTTTTTATTTTTTTATAATTTCGGTGAGTGTAATCTTATTTTTTCGGGGATTAGAATATCTTATCTTTGCGCTAACTTTGTTCTTAATATTTTGCTATTTTGTGTTGTACTTTTCATTTAGAATTATGTTTTCTTCCACATTAAAACCTAAGAAAAAAAAAAAGATAATAAGCAAAAAAAACAACAACAAATTCAACGAAAATAATTATTCCCAGATAAAGTTTAATTTGTCAAGTTTTCTTGTGGACAATCCTGGGTTATCAATATTCCTATTATTGTCTTTTAACATGTTTATAATTGGCTTGGAGAATCTCTTTATAATTTTTTTAAAAGGTTTTGGCATAAATTTAAGGTATATTCTCATTTGGTTGATTATTCTTCCAACATTTATAGCCTTTATCAGTATGAATAGATTAATCCAAAAAGATTATGGAAATGCTTATATAGAATCAAAGATTCGATTTACCAAATTAAAAGGTTATAAGACAGGAATAATCGGAGCTTTCCTTATTATTTTGCTCTATTTTTTCTTTGTTTTTACTTTTTCATTAACCAATGTAATTTATTTTAATTTTTATTACGATCTTTTTGACATTTTAACCTACAGCATTATTGCTATCTGGCTTGAAATGTTATTTCGTGGAACAATACATCCGATTCTTCTAGTCAAATACAATGAACGTGTTTCCTTATTCTTAAATTCTTGCATAACATCCCTTGTTTACTTTTTCTTTTTTATGAATATAACCCTAACAATTGGAGGTCAGACCATGTTAATTTTAATAAATTTATGCTTTATTTTTGTGGTAAATCTTATCTTAACTTACATTTACACAAAGGAAAAAAGTATTTATCCAGCTCTTATTATTCATCTCATTACGTCTTTCATGGAAGTGCTTCCATTCTTTTATTTTGGAATATATTTGATTTTTCCATTAGTCTTTATTTAACTAGATAGAGTTGTGAATCAAGAATTTTCATTAAGAAACTAATTGAAGTTTACTAAAGTTTAAACAATAGATATTTTAAATACTTCAAAATCTAATAATTAGGAGATGTGCGATCAGAAGACAGTAATTCTATAAATTGATTTTGAGACTAATAGATTTTCTTTTTTCAGGCACTTCATTCAAGGCTGATACAAATCCATCAATGACATTTGCCAAGATAGATTGCATAATATCTTTCAACGGAACTTCTTTCTCATTCACTAACAATTTTACATCTGGCATAGTTGTATCTAAACCAGTCTAAATTTTAAAATTTTATCTTATATATTATAAAAAATGCATTAAGGAACCCGCGCATGGGTTGTCATCCTGTAACTATCATTTATTCACAGGAATCATTCATCCGTAGTTTTTTAAATTTTTTTTCTCTTATCATTTATTAATTTAATACCTTTTAGTGTATGTTTCTAATAGCTCTATATGAGAACTACTTATTTAACCACTTCAACCTCCACCTCCCCCGGGTATGGAGAGAATTCCGAGGGTAGTGATTATAGCCACCAATACTACAACAGAGATAATTATTACCCAAATGTATCTTTTACTAATTCTTTTTCTTAACTGATCAGCTTCAGAATTCATAAAATTATAACTTCCTTTAGTTTACTATTATCCAATACAAACCGTATATTTAATCTTTTTCATGTATTCTTGTTATTTCACATTAGACTAAATTCGTCAAAATTTTTTTTAATAAATGTTTAATGCTACCAACTAACTTTAATTGATTGATATTAGGTGGAGAATATAGTATTGATAAACTAGATGAAAATGCTTTTTTTACCCCACCTATGCCGTAAGATTTTAATGAGCAAGAACTCCTTAAAACCTTTGAAAAATTAAGAAACATGAGAGATAAAATAAATTCTATCTCCGTAGCACATTTTGGAGTATGGAAAGGTGACCACTTTAACCAAATTCTAGATGAAATGGAACCTCTTTACCATGAAACAAAGAGATCAATAATTCAATGGTACAACGAAAATCTTTCTCTTGAGCAAATATCAGAAAAATATTGTGAAAAATTTATGCCAAATTCAAAAACGTGGAACGCAAAGTTAATGGTTATTTTAGTTGAATGGATGATAGAATGTTTCAAGATGATTGGATTTGTAAAGTAACCATCGTTTTTATATTAGCCATCGTCTCAGAAAACCCTAACTAAATTCTAATATTGTATATAATAATTCACTATTAAGTCGTTAAAAATTAAAAGAAATAATTCGTCTATTTTTAAATTATTAAAAAAACGTTTTTATCTTTCAATAACTTCTTTACCATAGAAACAGTTAATAAGGCTTAAAAAATGTCTCAAGACCAAAAAATAAGGAATCGATGGATTGTTGTTATAGGAGCTATATTAATCCAATTAGCATTAGGCTCTATCTACTCATGGGGTACCCTTACTATTTTCGTGAGTCCGTATTTAAACGAGGTGAGAGAAGTAACAGTTTATATTTTTGGTGTAGGATTATTATCTTTTGCTGTAACCATGATCTTTGCTGGAAAATTACAGCAAAAAGTCGGACCAAAGAAAACTGCCATCCTCGGCGGAATCTTAATTGGTATTGGTGTATTATTATCATCTTTTATGACTACTTTCATAGGATTATTTATAACGTACGGTATTATTTTTGGAGCAGGGATTGGATTTGGGTATGTAAGTCCCATTGCTTCGGCGAGTAAATGGTTTCCAGATAAAAAAGGGTTTATAAATGGAATTGCTGTCGCTGGATTTGGTGCGGGTTCATTTGTATTTAATTATGTAATAAAAGCACTTGCTCTTATTACAATTCCAATAACTTTCATTATCTTGGGTATTATCTATTTAATACTAATTATAGGAGGGGCATTCACTCTAAGTAATCCTCCTGAAGGTTGGAAACCAGAAGGATGGACACCCCTCGCTCCATCAGAAAAAAGTGGAATTTCTGGATTGGAATTTGACCGAAAACAAGTAATTAGATTACCACAGTTTTGGATGCTCTGGGTAACTTTTATATTAAGCGCAATTTCAGGTTTAATGGTTATCGGTTCGTATGCCTCCTTTGCTAAAACCGTTGATGCCGGGGATAATTTTATTTACGTTATTGGAATAGCTGATTTTGTATTAATTGGGAGCCTAGCCGCGTTATTCAATGGAGCAGGAAGAATAGCGTGGGGTAAGATGGCAGATCTGATTACTTATAAAAAAGCAATGTTGTTGATGTTTACAACACAAGCAATTTTGCTTTTTATCTATTTTACGACTAACGTAAGTGAAATATATTTTCTAATTATAACTTGTGCCATTTATTTCTGTTTTGGAGGGAATTTCAGTTTATTTCCTACTGCTACGACTGATTTGTTTGGATCCAAAAATTTTAGCTCTAATTATGGAGTTCTCTTTACTGCCTATGGAATTGCTGGTTTTATAGGGGCGGTTGGAGTTAACCTAATCGTTACTGCTTTTGGAAGTTATTTAATTCTCTTTATCGTTATGGCTTTTATGTCAGTAGGGGCTGTTCTTTTGGCATACTTAATAAAACCACCTACCCGGAAATAATTTATTTAATTTTTTTTATTTGCTAATTTTAGTAATACCGTTTCTAGATCACTTTACTTATTAATGTTATCGCGTTATTAGGGCATTTTTTAATGCAAATTCCGCATCCAAAACATCTTACAGGTTCAAAATTTAAATTGTTATCTCGAACTATCCTTGCATTAAAATTACACCATGTAACGCATTTACCGCAAGAATTGCATTTATTTATATCAGTTTTAGCTATGAAATCACTCTTAACCATCTGTGGAGATCCATTCTTAAGAAATCTACTTAAAATAACGCAACAGCATGAGCAACAATTACAAATTATATAGTAAAATTGGGGATTTGGAAAATATATTAATTGGTGTATTAATCCCCGTCTATCACTCTCTTCTAATAATTCTACAATTTCACTTTTAGGAACTTTCTTTAAATTATATGATTTGTAAGGAATTTCATATAATGATTTTCCAAAACCAATGTGTATGCATGTGAATAAGGAATGATCACAATTTGGAGTGCGGTTTTTTCGTTGGGTGGCTCTACAATAACATTCACTTATCCCCGTGACCTTAGAGCGTTCTATTACCTTTAGAACTTCTTGAGAGGAAATAAATTTTGTATCAAAATCAATATTAGCATTTAGAGGAATAACTTTACCTCCCCATCGTCCTTTTAAGATGTATTTATTGACGATATCCATGGCATAAATATCAAATCTTTTATCAATTTTCCGAAATAATTCAAGAATAAGATATTCAAAAAGCCCAAACAAACTTGATAATATCTTACCGATTGTTGGTATTCTACTTAGGATCTTATCAATCCTCGACTCAAAATTTCTATAGGGTAGTTCTTTCAAATCAATACTCAGTTCATTTTAATTGTTATCAAGAAAAGTAGTTAAGTTAATTTAATTTTTATTCTATAAATTAAGATAGAAGAACTGCGATTTAGTTTTAATATTAAATTTGATTCTGTTTTACTCTTATAAAAGATTAAAAGAAATTATTAAATATGAAGGGAAATGTTAGTTTTGAGGAAAAACTTCACATAGATATACAGAAAGCTTTTGATGTTACGATGCAATGGCTTAGAAGTCAACATAAAGCAAAAATAAAAGCATCACAACCACCTACTTTTATAGAAGCTAGACAAGGAACAATGATGACAAATTCTGGGCATGATCCTAATTGGAAAAAGAAGATCCGCGTAAGTTTTTACGACCTTGATGGAAATCAAACATTAGTTAGAGTTGAAGCAGTAGCTCTCGCACGAAATATCATAAGAATTGAAAAACTCAGACGTTCATGGTATGATGGGCTTTTTTCTCATTTGTTTTCTTTACTTCAATCTTACGCAAAACCTTCACAGTCAGGGTTAATATCGACCACAGAGAGTTTTAGAACTGCTGGTCTGAAATATTGCCACAATTGCGGAAATAAAATTAGTGAAGATATGGTAATATGTCCTGCTTGTGGCATTGATATACAGAAAAACAACTAAAAAAAAAAATTAAGGAGTAACAACGGACAACTCCTTTTTATTAAAGTCTTCTGGAATACCACCATCTTCGATAAATTCCGAGAATCTTTTTAAACAGCGAAGGAGTATATCTCCTGCTTTTTCTAGAATGGATCTGTTTTTTTCGTCATCAAATTCACCCCAACCACATACCTCGGTAATATCACCTTTGATTGTCATTATGTATCCTAATTTCTTGAAAATTGATCCTTCAATATCAAAAGTAATTCTTTTATTTTCTACTTCTTCAATACGAGTTGATGTAAGATCACCTACTGTTGACTTCACTGACCACTTCTTTTCTCCAATGTTTATATTTTCATGTACCGTTAAGTTCCAAATAGATTCTAACTCATCATTCATCAGAATATCATAAATGGTTTTAGGTGGTGCTTCGATATCCATTTTTATTTCTACTTTCGGCATTTTTTTACCTCATTACAACTGCAAATTAAAAAGAGGATATGTTTATTTTAATACATTTGTATCCAATAAAAAAGGTGATTATCGGCTTTATAAGCTGAATCCTCTCAGTTCAAGGAAACGGCTAATACTTGCTAATTAAAAATCTAATTATTTTTTTATTTTAGTTTAGAAAACAGTAAAATGAGTTATTATTGATTCTCTTGTAATTGCTCGAACCATCCAAGAATCCTTAATTTATCTTCAAATTTATTCATTTCCGTAATTATTCCTTTTAGGCCAGTACCATCGTGAACCAAATATTTATCGAATTTCATTAATGATACTCCTTTTTTACCTGGGATTAAATCCTCACCTTCAACGAATTTAAATGATGAACTTTTAGTTTCAACAATTACATGAAATTGAGAACCATTACCTTGATGAATTATACCCTCTTTAGGCTTGTAAAATGGACTTATATATACATTAGCTTTTATCTCTTTATTTTGTTTAAAAATTCCTTGAGAAACAATTATGTTATCTCGACTAATATCATTTGGAGAAATATTTCCTTTTAAAGCAAGGCCTACCCGATCTCCTTTATATGCTTCCTTAAAATTTCTGTCATGTTTTTGAATATTTCTAACGATAACTTTTTTGGATGGGCCTTCATACCCTGTAATTTCAACCATTTCTCCAGAAACTAACTTTCCTTGGTCGACTATACCCAATATAACGGTACCAATGCCTTTAACAGGAAACGAGTGATCAACTAAGATTTTTAGATATTCTCCATTCTCTATGTTATTATCGCTTTCAGTTCCAATCTCAACAATCTTCTTTTTAAGGTCTTTATAATCTTCTTTTTCACGGATCTCTATTATTTCAATCCTGTTTAATGATGTGGTTGCTAAAATCTCTTCGATCTGAACTCTTAATTTTGGTAATTTCCACTCTGTTTTTGAGTTGATACCAGCAATAACTACTAAACCTTTTGTATTATACAATTTATGCATAATATCCATACTTACGAGAATTTCCCCAATTACCGCATTTAATCCAACTTCAATATCAATAGTTAATAAATGTATCTTCGACATTTTTAATACTTGCAGTAAGGGTTTAATTTTCTCTGGATAATCAATCGGAGTTAAAGCACAGAATACTTGACCTAAATTGGAATCTAATCTACCAAAGATCTCTATATCTGATTTCATATCAGGACTACCCAGAGCCTGTCCAATTAATTTTCTTTGGAGATAATTTTCTCCCAAAATTCCAACAATAAAATTAGCTTCTTTCTTATAATCTTGATGTTCCATTAAAAAGAATAAATGGAAGCTATGACAAAAACTTTATGTTTTTTAACTCGAAAGATACATCTCGAAACGAAAAATTAAAAATCCGTAGTTAATAGGACCAATAATTTCTGGGAATTGTTTTAATTTTTTAAAATTTTTAATGAAAGTAGCGAGGAAAACTAAACAAATAAACCGATAAGAACCAAAAAAACAACACCTAGAGCTATTAAACTAGAAATTCCCAGTATACCCATTAGAATTTCATATATCCCTTTTACAGTCATTTTTTGGTATTTTCTCCTTCTTTTTTAATTATTATTTCACCTCATATTAATATATAAAAGTATATATATAAAAGTTATGATATTAAATTATTATGTCTTTTAGCATTTTCTTATGAGATTATTTAAAACTTTAATATATATTTATATATATTAGTTAAACTAAAGAAAAATCAAATCTTTATTGAAAATTATATTTGATTTTCTTCTTTCTTAATAAAAGCAATCCAAGAAGAATAAATACTATGTCAAAAAATAAATCTTTAACTCGAAAAATAACTCCTGAGCTGAATAAAAAAAAGTTTAAAATTACAGCTGAAACATTGTAAAAGGCAGAGGTTGTTCCAATCGTAAGTATTAATATGCCAGAAATTAAGTGAGCATCTAATTTTCTTTTCAAATTATTTACCTACTGAACCAAATTGAAGAATTAATAGCCTTTGAATAATAATATGAAAATTAAATATTTAAAAGTTCATACAATAAAATCGAGATATAATTCTATTTAACACTTAATATTTTAAAGAATTAAATTAAATTCAAGAAAGTTTTTGCTTATGATTAAAGACTTTAGGACATATAGTAAATATAAAATATTTTCACTTAAAAAGTTCAATTTTTCGATTAATAATGATTCCAAGAAATTCTATCAAGTTTTATCCATTTCCTCTTCAGATTCATCAATAAATGATATTCTTCTGGTTTCTTGTTTTTTTTTGTCAATTAAGCCGTCTTTTAAATTATGTTTCCTTTCTTCAAATTTTCTATAATAGATAGAAGTTATGCTTGCTAGGCCAATTGAAAAAGTAATTATCATTCCAATAATTAAATAAGGAATAAGTTCATAAGCTAAGATTTTTACAATTATTAAATCTGTTGTTATAATGTTACCATATATATCAAAAACTTCTAAGAAGATTTTTACTTCAGAATTAATATTTTTAATGTCTGTAAGAATCAAGGAAAAGTTTTCTTGGTTTTGATATGAATATATAGTATGTGCTCTCCAACCAGAATCTTGTGAAAAAACAACTCTTATTCTATTAATACCATTATCATCAATAACACTTAATTTAATAAGAATTTTCTTTTCAGAACTTTCTTGATTTTGATCAACACTCATATTTAAAATAATAGGAGGTTTTAAATCTAAATAGATGGATTGATTTGGATTTAATTTTCTAGGAATATTTTCTAATATATCTGATTGAGCAGAAATACTAAATTCATCATACATACCCCAAAGTTTGCATATCCCAGAGTAGGAATTTTTAAGATTTACAATCTGGAGTTGATAAGTTATCTTAGTATTCCCTTTTACTAGCAACGGGAAGAAAAAATGAACTTTGGATAAAAATAAATCATAAGTAATTTCTGTAAATTCATAATCTCCTGAGAAATTAACAGAGTCTTCAACAAATATTGTCCCCGTTGGGATTTCATCCTCAATAACATAAAATTGACGAATATCTTCGTAATTCGTAATGTTGATTGTAATAGTGATAGTCTCTCCAGAAATCAGAAAAGATTTTTTAGAAATGAGCTTATCAAGAGTTATAGGTTGAGATGTCTCTTTTGTAGTTGTATTGAGTAGCTCTTCTAAATTGTGTGATAGTTTTGGATAATTTCCAACTTTAATAATAATAGGACCAACTTTTTGTTGAAAGAGTTGGTATTTGGAAGAATTTTCTAATGTATACATGAGAAAACCTAAAACTGATACACCATCTATTATATATTCGCCATTAGTGCTTGGAGCCTTCAATGAAAATAATAATTGACTTCCATTAGTAATGCTTGGTATGAGGATTGAATAATTTGCTTCTGGATCTTGTAAATTTGTTGGAATATTACCTAATGATACTGAAACATCCATTAAAGGCATCCTATAATCAATTTTAGAGAATTTTACAGTTAGATTGAATTTTTCATTTGGTGGAACCTCTAGTATATCCGGTATTTCTACTAAAGGATTCGATCGAATAACTTGAATATTCTCAAAGATATAACTAATTTGACCTGTTCCATTTAAAGAAATGTTGATTAGGTTGTTATTCTCATTCATAAGATCTCGAAGATTTAATAAAATTTCATTTGGCTGAGTTTCATATTCAGTGAAATTTAAGACATACTGGGGGTACTCATTATTGTTGATTATTATAGAAATGGTTCCATTAAAATCTATGATACCCCCTGAAAGCATGATCCCTTTAATCTCGGTTAAAGCATTAATTGCAGCAGAAGTATCTGCTGTTGACCCCCAACCCCATCGATTACGTTGATTTAATAAATATCGAACCGATTTTTGGATTATTGCGTAATTTGTTATGTAATCATCAAGTGCAAGAGCCCAAGTTGCATAAGATGTAATTTCTACAATATTGCCTAACTTTCGCCAATACCAGGGATTATTTTGGTCGCTTTCCCAGAAAACAGTAGAATCTTCTACTTTTCTATCATTTTTAATAAACTGAATTAATTCTGAATTAAAAGTAGTGTTTTCATACAATGAATTGACTGTTGCTATATAATAAAGAGAAGCCGCATAAGAACTTTGCATGTCTCCTGTATACCATAAAGTCTTGTATCTAATAACTGCCTTACTAATTGACAAATTTATCTGAGAGGTTTTATTCTGAAATTTCATCAATGCTTTAAGGATATATGCCGTTACTTCTAAAGTATTTGAAGAATAATCTTGAAAATCCCACTCACCATCAGAATATTGATAAGAAAGCAAATAATCAATTCCTTTTTTTATTCTATTAGAGTTAATTTCGAAACCAGCTTCTTCAATTTGATTCAATGCAGAGACAACAATTGAGGTCATGATGACTTTAGAACTATCATCTCTCCACCAACCCCAACCTCCATCACTATGTTGAAAATTATAAATTCTGGAAAGGCCTTCAAGAAGCATAGAAGTCATTTCCTGCTCAATATCAGCTGTAAGTCGCCCTATTTGTTTCAAATAATTAAAAATCAGAGCTGTTGGAAGAACCTTAGAAATTGTCTGTTCAATACATCCATATGGATAACCTACTAACGATTGCCAACTATCAATTGAAATGTCCATAAGATCTGTATAGAGAGCAAGTGTTTCTTTGTGATATATTGCTAAAGGATCTAATGTATAATTTAAAGCAAGAGATCCATAAGATGCATTCAAAAATCCTATGGTTCTATTTATAATTTC
>CAZRBD010000095.1:5877-15266 GCA_964598265.1 uncultured archaeon | reverse complement strand
TATGAAAAAATTCAATTTTAATTTACCAACGAGTATTAGATATGGATGGGGTCGTTTGAATGAAATTGGGAAAGTTGCTGCACGATATGGAAAAAAATGTCTTCTAGTTACAGTTAAATCCTTTCCCGCTATGAAACCATTGTTTGAGAAAGTTATAAAGCTATGTATTGAAGCAGGAGTTGAAATAATCCATCCATAAGTTGGCCATGGCCAACTAGGTTCTCTACCATCAGTTTGGGTTGGGGGTGAGGTTAGCATAGGGACGACTAAAAATCCTGTGGTAATACCTATTGCAATCACCACAACAATGCCACCAATTTTAATATTTTTTTTCATATAAAATTACTAAAATACTATATTTTATATTAGTTTTAAAACCAACCTTTTTTTTTTATACTTCTTGAGATGACAAAAGTCGCTTACGATAAATATTATGATCTGAAGAGTTGAAAAACCATTAAGCAAAATAAAACATTGAATCAGTAATCAATTTATAAAAAAACAGGCAAAAAAGTATGAAAAATGCTTTGGTATCAGCGGTGAAAAAATCTTTCCTGTTCTTTATCTCTCATTTGGAATTTCAGGTGCTATTCAACATGTCGTCGGAATAGCTAAATCAAAAACATAATTGCAATAAATAAAGATCCAAATACTCTTATTTTTAAAGTTGCAGATTATTGTATCATTGATGATGCGCCTAAAATTTTAGGGAATTTATTAAAACATTATTATAGGTAATAAAATCTTATACACCTAAAATTACTGCCGCGATTCCAATCGAATACATGTGAAAATTAAAGTATTATTCCAATTAAAAGAAAAATAGCATTCAAATAAGGTATTAATTAATAAAGTGTCCAAATTTGTGAATATTATCTTCTACTATGAATTACACTAAGAAAGTTTAAAATAAAATAAAAAAAAGGAGTAAATTTTAGGGCTAAGTAATTGCTGATGCAATGATGTAATCATTGATTAATTGGTCCTGTAATTTATCTTGATGAGCAGTTAAGATGATTACCATATCAATTTCATTAACTACAACAATTTTTTGCCCGTACGCTCCCCCCGCTAAATAGTATTCTGGACTCACGCCCCAACTTAACCACCATAGATATCCATAGGGTACTGCACCGGGATTATCTGTTTGTGAACGTTCGATCCATTCAGATGAGACTATTTGAGTTCCGTCCCATGTTCCATTGTTAAGGCATAAATACCCAATTTTTGCCATATCTTGGGGATACATAGCAATTCCAGAACCTCCCTGATTCATCATCAGATTGTACGGTTCGTAATAACTCGTATTGCTCCAATGCATGTTTTCTTTGAGAATCCCAAGAGGATCAAACAGATATTCTTGAGCAAAATCCCATGTTAATCTTCCAGTTGTCCTGTTAATGATAGCGGATAGAAGAGTCACGCCAGCGCTACTATATGAATCCCATGTAACCTCATAAGGATCTCCTGGGTCCTGAAATAAGGGTATAGCGAGCAAACGTTGAAGATAATCATATCCATAGGGAGTTTCATAGGGGGGGGCTGTGGATCCGCTTATTCCTGATTCCATTCTTAAAAGGTGCTCGATTGTAATATTCAATTTCCTTGCATCATAGGTTGAATTCCATCTTTCCGGAAAGAATTCAAAGAATGTCTGACTGGTATTGTCAATGAATTCAAGATCTATCGCAATCCCGATTAATAGCGAAACTATTGATTTTGTGCACGACCATATATTGTGTTTTTGGGTATTACCATAGAGCACCCCAGTGTAGGTAAAATTTTTATCAGGATTAATTAGGTAATCTTTATAGTATTCTTCGTACACAAGATAACCATTTTTTATTATCGTTATGCTATCCATAGGTATCTCTTCAGAAAGTATGTAAAAATTCATATCATCCAAAATCGACGAACTCATGTTCTGTTCTTCAGGAGTTGAAGTAACCCATCCATAAGTTGGCCATGGCCAACTAGGTTCTCTAAGATCAGTGGGGGGTGGGGGTGTCATAAGCATAGGGACGACTAAAAATCCTGTGGTAATACCTATTGCAATCAGCCCAACAACAACACCAATTAAAATATTTTTTTTCACATAAAATCACTAAACTACTATATTTTATATTACTATTAATTCTATCTTTTTTTTTTTTATACTTCTTGAGATGAAAAAAGTCGCTTACGATAAATATTATGATCTGAAAAGTTGAAAAACCATTAAGCAAAATAAAACATTAGAATCAGTAGAATTTATAAAAAACGGGTAAAAAAGTATGAAATATGCTTTGGTATCAGCGGTGAAAAAATCTTTCCTGAACTTTATCTCTTATTTGGAATTTTAGGTGCTATACAACATATCGTCGGAATAGCTAAATCAAAAACAATAATTGCAATAAATAATGATCCAAATACTCCTATTTTTAAAGTTGCAGATTATTGTATCATTGATGATGCGCCTAAAATTTTAGGAAACTTATTAAAACATTATGGAGGATAAATAAATTTAAAATTCCCTTTAAGCCTAAAATCCATTTACATATTTAACATTTCTTCAAAGGTTTTTTGCGGAATTGAAATTAACGTCCCATCTACTAAATCATCAATTATTCCAACATAACCATTTACACCATGACACACCGAATCGGTTCTTACTTCCAACTCCCGACCTTCAAAATACCAAATAAGTCCTCCATTTGCTATTTTAGGATTTTTTATTAAAAAAGAATTTTCTTCTGAATAAGTATGTTGGATTAACCACCTTATTGAATTAATAATTTGCTGTTTATAATAGTCAGAGTTTATTAAGTCCGTATCCTTGAAGAATTGATAAATCTCTACCATAACCTCAGATAACCATCCATTACCGCTAATAGTGTAGGATCCTTCCCAACGTCCTAAATTGAGTAAATCTTTTGTATCACTTCTCTGCCTTCGAATAAGATATTCGCTACTATTAATAACATGATCTAGAAATATCTCATCTTGACTAATTTTGTAGAAATCAAAAAGTGAAAGAAGAACCCAGGAACTTGAGATTGGATTTGGGCTTCGATAGTCATCTCCCAAGTAATAACCTCTATCATCGATAATATCTGCGAAATGTTGAGCAATTTTTTGAGCAGCGTCGTAGTATTCTTGTTTTCCCGTAGCACCATATATTCGAGATAGTGCTGAAAGAACCTGACCACTATATAGATATGATTCTTTTGTTGAATATGCCCAAATGCCATTTGTTTTTTCTACCCAAGATAAAATACTCCCATCAGGATTTTGCATAGTAAGCAACCAATCTGCTCCCAATCTTGCAGATTCCATATATTTATTATCTCCTGTCTTATTATATAACATTAATAACGTAAATATTGTTTTTGAGGTAGTTCCAACAACATAATATTCTGTTGTTGTCCTACTTTTTAAAAATAAGGAGTAATGGAAAGCACCATAACCTATTGTACCACTATTTCTATTTTGCATTGAAAGTATAAACTCTCCACAATTTAATGCATATTGCAAAATTGCATCATCATTAGTGTAATCATAAATCTTTAAAAGGGAATATATTGTGGAAGATGTGTATATTGTATGCAACCGATTCTCGAAATTATCATCTAGAGCGAAATAGTATTTATGAACCCCATAATCCTTATTGTCTATCATTCGGTATAAATATTCTTTTGCTTGTTCAATTTTCTGGTGTATTAATTCTTTATTCAGGTACCGAGTTGGAAGCAACCCTCCTCCGATAACCTCATATCCTTTCTCATTGTATATTATGAATGAATGCACAATTGGAGATAAGATGGAAATTAAAAATCGTGAATTTAAAACGATTATATTACTAAGATCTCCATTAAGTGCATTTCTAGTAGCTCCTTCTAATGATAATGATAGTGTACTATTATTTCCAGTTCCTTTTTCTTTTAATACTCCCAAGTGATATATAAATATTTCCACTTCCCAATCCATTTCTATTTCCAAATCGCTACGATTACTTGCTAGATTATCAACAAAATAATTCTCTACCGTATCTCTAACAAGGGTGATAATTTGTTCTTTTACATCATCGCTAACATTAGATTTTGAATTTATTGAACTACTGAAAATAAGCATTAAACCAGAAGAAGCTAAAATTATGGGTATTAGAATATATAAAATCCTAAAGATTCTTTTACTCCCTCTTTGGGTCCCAAATATTCTCGTACTATTCATATTTCTGAATACATATTTGTTGTGTTGTTTTTTTTTAAGACTATTAATAATCTTAATATTCTAAATACTACATCAAAAAGGTTTGATTTATATTTAAATTTCTTCAGAACTAGGAAATCAACAAAGAACATACAAGAAAAATGACTGAAAAATATGAGATTTTGGTTAGTTCTGATAAATTTTACCAATAACAAACTTTTCAATTTAAAAAAAAATTAATAAATAAAAAAATTTTGATTTTATTTATTCTATTTATTTTCTCTTTTTTATTATAAATATTAAAGCAATAGTCGCAATTGCACCTGTTCCAATAATTATTAATGGTTCAAATCCAGGGATTGCAGGTGGAGGTGGTGTTTCTTCTTCTTCTACAGTGAACAAAACGGTATCACTGGCACTATTTCCTTGATAATCTTTGTAGTTAATTCTATAAGTATGAATACCAGTTCCCAATCCGTCTGGAATATTGTATACCACTGGCGTACCACTTGTCCACGCGACATCTGATGCGACTTCGGTTGTATTCACCCATATCGTGTAAAGATCAGGATTCGCAGCTGTTGCTGTCCATGAAAGAGGCTATCCAGTGTAATTATTGTCAACTGTTGTAGCAATCGGTGCAACAGTTATAACTGGATCATCGGTCTCCTCTAGCCAAATTTCAACCAACATATCACTTCCATACATAAAGAAGTAGTGAGCAAGAAGACCCTCCGAATCATACATAATACTCAAAGTTATATCCCGTGAATTATTACCAAATTCATTAGCAGGCATTAATATTGAAATTCCATTAGCTAACGCAGTTACTGTGAGATTATAATTAAATCCACCATTCAATAATCCCCATTTCATTCCCGCATCACATATTTCTGCCATTTCCGTCCAGTTTACATCCGGAGAGACAGCCAGCAGATCCATGACATATCCAACCCAATTTGGGGAAGTTAACATACTTCCATTGAACCAGTTTTCCGCTAAATCAGCTGTATTGTTTACAGTAGTATAGCCAGAATCCCATATCAATCCCCCATATGGATGTTGATATCCAAGTGTAACATTAATTTCTTGTTCTCCAGTGGTGGCATTTACAGGGCCAATAGAGGTAACATTGACTGGGAGATCAAATAGTGGACGCGTCCATGGGAGAGTTATCCAATTAGCAAAAAGAGTGGTTATAGTAGCGCTTTCAATGCCATCACCGGTATGGTTGTAGACTTCATCGAAGTGCGCTGTCATATTATCAAATTCCCATGCGGTTAGAATGGAATAGTCCATAGACTGTTGCCAGACGATGTAATCTCCTTCTGTCAGTGAAACATTTGCAGCTACGGTTTGAGCTCTCGCTGATGTCATAAAAGGAATGAATATTAACATTCCTAAAAGAGAAGTTATAATAACTTTTGATTTTTTCATAGTTTTATAACACTTATTTTGTTTAATTATTTTAGTTAGATGTTTTAATAATATTAATCAACATTCCATATAAATGTAATATTCTATTATTCGAATCACCAGCATATCAAGTATATATCAAATCTTATTCTGCCTTTGGTAGTCTCATTTTAAAATGATACTAAAAAGTACAACAAATATCCCCATTGAATTTTAATAGCAAAGGATATCTTAAATATATTAAAATTGATACTTTTCGTAAGTACCATAAACCATGATTGTAAAGATAATAGATAAAAAAAAAATTAATTTTGGATTATAATTTTTTCTTTTTTACAACTACTACACCAATATATGCTATAATTGTAGCACCGATAACAATTAAAGGTTCATATCCAGGAATTTGTGGCGCACCTGCTTCTGCTTCTTCAATAATTATAGAGGCGATGATGTAGTCTGTGAGGATTTGGGTTTGATTAGTTCCAGTCATAGAATACGCATTAAATAGGACTATGAGATCTAGTTCTGGTATCACATAGAAATTTTGTCCAAAAGCACCAGAAGCATAGTACCAACTGATATTGGATGTATAGTTATTTAACCAGAATGAATAACCATATGGTTGATAAACTTCACTAATCATTCCATCAAAATCAGTAGTTGCCTTTTGAATATACTCTTGTGAGAGAATTTGGGTTCCATCCCAATTATCCTCCCTTAGACTCAAATAAGCGATTTTAGCCATAGATGTACGGTTCATACATAATCCTGTTCCACCCCAATTAATTCCTTCGTTATCCTTATACCACCCCCAATCTTCATCAGGGATGCCCAAAGGTTCGAATAGGTATTGTTTAGCAAAATCTTCGGGATATAATCCGGTTGATCGGTTTATTACAGCAGTCAATAAATTTGTTGCATCTGTGCTGTATTGGCCACTACCATCGATAAAGGGGTCTCCAGGATCGTTCAAAAGGTTTAATTCAAGAACACTATCAATATAATTAGGAGGTGTCATATTGGGGTATATTGCTGTACTATTAGGTTTTTACGGAATTATTGTGAACCTTGTAATGGTAGACGAAAATGGGAAGTGGATTTCTTATTTAGATCCAAGAATGGATAGAAATATTCTCATATGGCCTTATAAAACTTATTTGCAGACTTTCTTTTTACCCGTTCTGTTTCTATTTTTAATATGTTTTCTTTTGACATATAAGGAAGATATCCCATTGTATGGAATAAAAGCATCAATTTGGTTAATTCCACTTATCGTAGTTGAGGGATTTGTATTTTATTGGCTTATGTTTGGGCTATCAATTGATCCTTTTTTGCTGCAATTTACAAGAGTAGAGGGGTATCTAAACGTATTCTTATTATTTATTGTTTGTTTTTCTGGTTCTTTTATTGGTATGAAAATAAAGCAAATTGTTAGCAAAAAGAAAGAATTATAATTTAATTCAATAATTTGAATAAATTATCAGAATTTGTCTATTTTAAAGGAAAAAAAGAGGATTTTATCCTTACTTTTACTGGAGGAGAGCAAATTTTTGCCAAGGATATCGAATATATAGCAAATTTTCATCCTCACATTGTTGAGATTGCTATTGTTCTTATTGTGTCTTCTAAGAGAAATTTACATCTTCATGTATAGAATGAATTTCAAATTTAAAATATTAGTTTAGAAATTTCATCCAAAAATGAGAAAAAATGAAGTTAAAATTAAAAATTATATTTTGAGTTTAAAATCCCCTTATATATTTTTTTTGTCAAAAGTTCATACCTAGTTAAGTTAGGCAAAAGAATATAAAGGGTATCTTCTATTTTTTCAAGATTAAATGCCTCCTTTTTTAAATTTACTTTTTGAATTTTTAGAGTCGCTGTTGTGACTAATTTAGGAGTAAAACGAATGAATTTTGGAATAGCGTATTCTGGTAAACTTTCTTGAAGCATAGCATAAAATCTTGAAAAATTAAAATCGTTAATGGAATGTGAATTGGTGACAAGTGAAGCCATTCCAGCCCTGCCTTCTGTATTAGGTACTAATACACCATATACACAACACATTTCAACCTGATCAAAATCATTAATTATTGCTTCAACTTCTTCAGTCGATACATTTTCTCCTTTCCATCTAAATGTGTCTCCAATTCTATCGACAAATTGAGTAAATTTATAAATCTTCTTAAAATATCCAATTTCCTTGATTAGATCTCCACTATTAAAATAAACATCTCCCTCCTCAAATACATTTCTGAAAAGTTTCTTTTGATCTGCTTCTTTACTTGTATAGATAAAAATATCATCTGCAATTATCTGTCCTAAAAGAAGCCCTGCTTCTCCTTCCTTTACTTTCATCATATAGCCATCTTCATCTCTGATAGGTTCATTAGTATCTAAATTATATTTCACTATTGCATATGGGTTTAATGTAAAGCCAACGGTACAATTTAAATTGAAACGGTTTGCAAAATTTGGCGCAAATCTTTCAGTTGCACCATAGAATTCAAAAATCTGTTTAATTCCGAATCTTTTCTTGAAAGCTCTCCACATTTCATTTCTAAGACCATTCCCTACAATTTTTTTAATATAATGCCTTCGATCAGTAGGTTTTTCAGGTTGATTATATAGGTATCGACAAATTTCCCCAATATAATTAAAACAAGTAGCTTTAAATTTAATAGCATCATCCCAGAAATTACTGGCAGAAAATTTACGGCGAATCGCAATGGTTGAGCCATATCTTAATGATGCTGCGTAGGCTACATTTATAGCATGAGAATGAAAAAGAGGTGTAGTAACGTATATTACATCCTTATGTTCAAATCCAACCACGGTATCACCCCAATAAATACTACTGTTATAGGTCTGGCCGTGTGTAATAATTGCGGCTTTGGGTAACCCCGTTGTTCCACTGGTGAAGATGTATGCATACGGATCTTTAGCTTGGAGTGTAATAGAAGTTGGGGGATTGGATTTATCTTCGTTTTTGACTATATCAGATAAATCCTGAAATCCGTCAGGTTTCTTAATTTCTCCGTTATCTGGAACAAAATACAGATGTTTAGATTGTTTTTCTGATAATTTAAGTTCTTGTCGAACATCTTCAAAAGCTTCTATTAATTCTTCACCAATAATGAAGACTTTTCCAGGATCGATGTTAATACTATGTATAAGGGAATTGAATCTTTGTTTAGTATTAATTAGAGAAGAAACGACTCCTATTTTAGACAATCCAAATATAGCAAACATTATCTCAGGTCTATTTGTCATAAAAACAACGGCTACATCTCCTTTATTTAATCCTACCTTATTTCGAAAATAATTTGCATAACGGTTGCACCATTCATTATATTCCTTATGTGTGTATATATTGTCTTCAAAAAGAATTGCGGCATCATTTGGATATTCTTTAGCATGTTTTTCAATTAAAATTGCTACGTTAATATAAGATTCTGGAGTTATACTTAAGCTTTCATCAACCACACTCTCCATTCGCTTGATTACATGACGAGAAAAAAACCATGCCTTAATATAATCCCATTTAGATGGTATATACGTTTGTTTTTTTCTTGATTTGTTAAAATTTTTAACCATAATATTGACTCACCTTAATTTTAAATATTAAATAAGTCTTTTTTTTATAAGTGCTTAATTTGAAATACAAAAGAAATATAGTAGAGAGAAGTAACTAAAATATCTGTACAATACATCATAACATAATTTAACTTTGATGGAATTATGATGTTTTTTCTGCGATTAATCCGCTAATAATAATAATAATC
>CAZRBD010000095.1:0-5867 GCA_964598265.1 uncultured archaeon | reverse complement strand
ATTATAACTCTATATTGAGTATGATTAATAAAAGTAATTCCACCAAATACTTTCATTTTCATTTTATTCTCTTCATTCGCTATTCGCAAACAGCGAATTTAATCAATCAATTCATCAAAACTATCCCATCCGCAATTAACACAGATAAGAATTAAATAACCAAGTATATCAGCCACATCATTTTTTCTAAGACAAGGTGCATTATCCACACGAGAAAGTTTATCATCTAAACGAGTAAGCATTTGATTAAACGCTCTTCCCTTATCACTAAGAGGAGAAGAAGTTACTATATGTTTTGAAAAAACTTCCATTGGTTCGAGTGCTGAATTACCATAATTCTTATTTTTTGCAATTAAAAATTTTATTAAACTTTCACCAACTTTTTTAATATTAACCTGTGCTTTTGTAAGTTCATCTTTAACTACATCAGAAGCTTCATCAAGTAACTTATTAATAAATTCAAATTCTTTATCGATAAACATAGTAGTTCTTGTATCAACATCATAACTTGGCTACTCGGGAACATCTTTGTGGCTTGGATTACCTGAATGAGAAAAGGAAATCCAAGTTTCAATAAGTTTTTTATGTTTTGTCTAATCTACTGAGCGCAAATGGGATTCCTGGTTGATAACGTCAAGTTAATAGTGATACCCAGGATGGTAGGGAAAGTTCTTAATAAATTTGATAGAATCACCTTTCTAAATAATTTGAATTTTTAATTAAAGTGATAACCAATAGATTTCTTGATTTTCGTGAATATTATTAATGTTTGCTAAAATTTAAAAAAAAAAAGTAATTTAGAGTTTTGTATTTTTAAGCTAATTTTTTCTTCCTCTTAATTATGTAGCCGATTGATATAATTGATATTGCCGAAAAGATAAACAACGGTATCATTGAAAATCCTGGTATTGGAGCTACTGCGCCACCTCCACCTGGAGAGACTTGAGCAAAGTCAAAACCACCCCAGTACCAATCAACATCCCACTTTTTATTGTGGACCCTTCCTTGTAAATCCTGAGAGATAAACATACTTGGGTAGGTTACTGTTGCGGTTCTTACTTGAATGTCGCTGTATAGGTCGAGTCTTCCTGCTTCATCTTCGAAATATAAACCACGTATATATTCTGCTAATGTGGGATCGTTAATAAGTCCCCAATTCCAAGTATCTGGAATTACACTCCACTCTGAGGCAGCATCCGACCATTGCGATGTATATACATAAAAAGCATCTAAGTATCCTAAATCTGTTTTAGGCATAGGCCAATCCACAAGAAATCCTTCCAGATCCCTAGCATACTGATCTGGCCTAAAATACAACATCGGAATCCACATACCATAAGGAGCATCAAACTTCCAATCACCATAGAGATTATTAGGTACTGCTCCAGATTTATTAAGAACCATACCAATATCTGCGATACTAGTTTCTAATATACTCGTCAAGTCCTCACCATAGACGTCATGAAGAAAGTTAAATGTAAAAAGTTCCTCATCGGCTGCACTTAAACTCCCGACATTGTCTGCAAACGTATTCCATTCTGCTGTCGAACTGCTTGCTGTAATTCCTGCAGTAGATAGTACAGCACCATATGTAGCGTCATCGAGAAGGGCTGCTCTAGCGATTGTAAGATCATGATAGGAACCAACAACGGTGTCATCGATATAAACGCTATTCATACCCATTAAATTATCAGCACGGATTGCGTTTCCCTCTTTAACATTTACTAAGTATTGAGTATAATTGAACGCATAAGAAATAGCTTTTCTAAATGCCAAATCCGTATTTGGTTGTATGAAGTCTATTTGCTCAATACTGTCGGCAGTCCCAGTGTCAATATAGTCTAGGATAGTTGAATTTTTTAGTTGATCTTCATATAATTCACCGTAAGGACCATCTACAGCAACATCGGCATCCCCTGCTAACATTGCTGTTGTTATTGTTTGACCTGCGCCAGCACCAACGACCATTGAAATAATTCCATCTTTGACTATCATCTTCCCTTCAGCTCTCAATGCATCATAATCCCAATAATCGTCGTTTCGCTCCATATACATTATTCCATCTATTTTATCCACGCTTAAAGCTTTATAGGTACCAGTCCCACAAGCAAGATCATCACCAGTCCAATCAAAAGTATCCAGTATTTGAGTGTAAAACATATCTCCATACTGTTCCATTGAGATCATCGCGATCCAAGATACTAATCTAAGATCTGTTATCCAATCATTGAATTCTATTTGAATAGTTCCGCCTGTTCCACTGGCTGTCTGACTAGCATCTTTCACTACGAGTGTTTTATTAAAGATTGAATAGTGACCATCTGCTAAATAGGTTCGACTTACGTTAGTCCAACTCAAATTAGGGTCATTATCTTTACCATAGTATTGAGGTGGCTCAGGAAGTCCATTAACAAGATCATTATTATAGGTAGCGGAATGATTCCATGATGTAGTATAGAATGGTTCATAGGCGGGTCCAGGTTTGAAAGTCATGTGGCCCATAATATCACTATGACCAGCTCCTTCTGAACCTGTTAAATTTCCTGTTAGTACATAGGCACGATCAATATTCCATTTAGCTACAGTAGCATTCCATTCTGAACCGTCATGAAATACGACATTTTCACGAAGAGTAATATTCATTACCTTGATTCCAGCTTTATTTGTCCATCCATAACTATTCACTTCCTCCGGATAATACTCAACAATATCATAACCAGTTGCTAGCACTGGCACATATTCAAAAAAAGGAAACGTTGTAGTCTCTCGAATCTCCCAAAATTTCTCTAAAGTCATTCCTTTCGGACTTCCCCCTTGCCCCCCAACCATTGTAGAACTGGAAGCACCAAATGCCCAGGTTGTAGGACCCCATTCTGTATATGTCCCATCACTTTCAACTATATAAATCATAGTACTATCATCTTCTGCTGGAATGATATCAGCTGATACAAAGATAATGGGAAAAAATATTGAACTAGATAGAAAGAGGAGTAAAAAAAGAATTACATTCGTTTTTTTCATTTTTTTTTTTTCTCAATTTATTTTTTAATAGATTTTATATTATATTCTTAGAAAATCTTTCATCCATTTAAAGCTTTAAATCTTTACCATTGAAATTACGGTAGTAAAGTTGGTACAAAAGTGTAAAAATAAGGCAAAATGGTTAAAAATCATCTTATTTTTTGTTATGTATATGTATGACAACAATTAAAACAAGAATTTTAAATTAAGAAAATTCGAGATGCCCAATAAGGAAGAAGACAAAGGATATTGGAAAATAAACTGGGGTCGACAAGGACGAGTTACTTTTGCTTATCTTATTGTTTTTGTTGTCTATTATGGTATTATTGTAAATCAATTTATGTTTGATAATGGAAATGATTGGTTTTCTTTTGAAAATATACCCGAGACTGTAAAATCAATGATTTTTTGGACATACGAATTTTATTTAGCGAGTTTCATGTTGCCTTTTTTACTATTATTTTTTGTTTGTTTTTGGTTAACATATAAAGAAGATATTGCGCATTATGGAATTAGGGCATCTTTATGGTTAGTCCCTTTTATAATTGTTGAAGGTTTCTTTTTTTATTTAATCATGTTTGGATTTTCTCTTGAACCGTTTGTTCTACAGTTTGCTTCTATTAAGGGGTATATCAATTTATTGATTTTATTCGGAATAACTATATGTGGAGCACTTTCTGGTATGTATTTTAAGAATTATAGCAAAAATATACGTAAAATTTAAAGAGGTGTGAATTAAAATGGCGAAAAACTCTACAAATATGGTTAAATATATTATCAAGAGAGTCCTCACTATGATTCCAATGTTATTTGCCGTTTTAACAATCACGTGGCTTTTATCTCAAGCAATGGCGATAAATCCTTTACAATCGGAGGTATCTTTATGGGATATGCAAATTTATTACGATGAAATGGCAAGATTAGGATTAGATCAACCCATTCATATTCAATTTGTCCGTTACTTTCGAGATTTTTTCACAGGTAATTGGGGAGAATCGTATAGTGGTAGGTTTGAGGGATGGCTGGTTACTGATATAATTATAGTAGTTCTTCCAAGGACGCTTGAGATGATGATTATTCCCATTTTTATAGTACCTATAATTGCTGTAAAACTAGGGAGTACATCAGCAAAAAATAGAAAGAAGAAAAAAGATATTTTGATTCGATCTTCTGCAGTAATTGGTGCTGGATTTCCTAGTTTTTGGATAGCCATATTATTTCAATTATTATTTGGTGTTTTATTATACCAAGCAACCTATTTACGATTCGATTTAGGCATTTATAAAGCAAATAACGTGTTGTTAAATCCTTCTTTCCCAGATTCCATACCACCTCAATTTAATTTGATTATCATGGGAGTATTATTTTTTTTACTGATTGGAGGGTTTTACCTAATTTATCGGAGCAATAAACTCAGGAAAGAGAGACACCCAGAATCTTTTAGTAGAAAAGGTTTATTAAGTTATATAATTTTTGGAGTAACCAGTTTTATCGTATTTTTTATACTGTTATTCTTTGCATTTTCAAATTTACTAGTTTTTTCTGTAATGACAATAATTCTAATTGTACTTATTATCGCATTATTCAGTTTCGGTGTGGTAACTAAAAATTATAAATCTCTGCTTATTTCAGGAGTTTTAATTTGCATAGTTGGAATTGTTCCAATTATGGTTTTTCTAAATACTTATGGCACAAAGTTTAGACTTCTTGATAGTATTATATTCAATGAACCCCTCTATTTTTGGGATACAATTGGCCATTTAATACTTCCTTCACTTTCGTTGACATTTATAGGTCTTGCAGGTATAACAAGACAAACTAGATCTAGCATGCTGGATGTGTTAAATCAGGACTACATAAGAACGGCCCGTGCTAAAGGAGTTCCTGAAAAAAAAGTAATTAATAACCACGCACTTCGTAATGCATTAATTCCAACAAGCAATCTTATCATTGGAGGGACTGCTGCTGCTCTATTAGGATCATTATTTATTGAAATAATATATGATTATCCTGGATTTGGGTTCACATTCTTTACTTCGATAATCTCAGGTAATATTCCATTAATAAATGGATGTGTAATGGTTGCTACATTAATCCTATTAAGTAGCAATTTAATTGCTGACGTGATGTATACTATTATTGATCCTAGGATCATGTATACTTAAAAAAAAGCTTAAAATTAAAATAAGGGTAATTTAATTGATAGAAAGAGAACAAGAAAGTGTTAGAATTAAAGAAAAGAAAGAAAAACCTAGAATTTTATCGTTAATTATATTTTATCTACTTCCGGGGTGGAGAGTTCCTGAATTTTCTGAGCAAGAATATGAAATTGAGAAGATAATATCTAAAAGAAGGTTTTTTCGTCATTTACTTACTCCTTTGACGATTATAGGTGCTTTAATTATGTTGATTTTTGTAATCATGGGTGTATTTGTTCCATGGCTAACAAAATATCCTTTACAGCAGATAATACCTCCCGCAATTCCAGGTGTTCCTTATGTGCTTCCGAGTCCACAGCACCCATTAGGAACTACAAGAAGTGGGTACGATGTTTTAGCAAGAATGCTGTGGGGAGCTCGAACTTCATTATATATGGCTATATTACCTACTGGAATTGCAGTTGGTGGGGGATTAATATTAGGGACTATTTCAGCATATTTTGGAGGTAAATTGGATTACGTTTTAATGCGAATAGTGGATATAATATATTCAATACCGGTATTAGTAATAGTTTTGATTTTAACAACGACTTTTGGTTTAAACATAATAGACATGTTAATAATATGGGGTACCTTTGCAATTGCTGGAAATTTAAGATTTATGAGATCTTTAGTTTTGCAAATAAG
>CAZRBD010000094.1:7740-15531 GCA_964598265.1 uncultured archaeon | reverse complement strand
AATAGGATTTCTTTACTATATTTCTCTTTTTACATTTAGGAAATAAAATTGATATTTAGCTTAACTTAATAATATTGAATTATTTATATATTTCAAAACTATTGCTAACTAGGTCATCTAATTAGAATTTGTAGAATCTTAATTACGAGATTTTAGGAAGAGTGAATCTTTTTTTACATATTTTTCTAAATTATTTCGATCATAGTGAAAACTCTTTTTTGTCCTTAAATTCGCGTTTCTTGAATCTGAAATTATTGTAACATCAGATCCTTTTTCCGAAAATCGTGTTTTGAATGCTTTCAATTTTATTACCTATCAGACGCATTAAAGATTTTAATTACCTTGAATTAAATATGTAAACAAATATAAATAAATTGATTTTCATTATTTACTAAAAAGAACAACTCCGAATTATGAAACTAATCAATTATGAAGAAATTATTTCCCAATTAAAATCCGATTTAAATGCTGAATGTGCAATTGCTAATAAATATGGGATTATCTTGGGATCCTTAATAAAAGAATTTACTACGGGAAAGGTAATTCCCCAAGGAATTTTATCATTTATCTCAAACTCTAAAGAAATAGCTGATGAACTAAATTTGAGTACCATAAATTCTTTTGCTCTCGAATCACAGGAATACAATTATATCTTTACGTTTAGCAAGGAATTAATCTTAGTATCAAAATTAGAGTTTAATGTGAATCTAGCTAATTTCATGCCGAGTATAGGTGTTTTTTTAACCAAACTGAGTAAAAGCATTAAAGAAGAGGAGATTAAAGAATTTTCAATATTTGATTTTTCAAAAGAAATTTCTAAAATGGAAGATTCTGTAAAACGAGAAAAAGTGGGAAGAGAGAAATACGCAATTATTAAAGATTTAGTAAAATATTTATCAAAATAGGATATAAAACTAAATTAAAATTAATAACGGTGAAAAGGTATTTTAAGACAAGTTTTTATTTACAGAAATAATGAGCTTTTATATTATAGACACTTTGGTAAAGCATTAAAACAGGAAGTATTAAACCTTCTTGTGGATGACATTTTTGATGAAGCAATGTTGGGAAGTGAAAGCAAAATTGAGTTTCATGATTTTTATAAATATAGAGTATCCTATATTACTGTAAAAGAACAAAATCTCATATTTTTGTTTGTAGCTAGTCTAACTGATAAGGTTGATAATATAAAAAAGGAATTAATAAGATGTAAAGAGGAGTTTTTAAATATATTTGAAGATATCTTAGATCATAAATTTGATGCTAAGACTTTCGATGTATTTGATCCTACTATTGATGTTATTCATAGAAACTTACGCCCAAAGATATCATTAATCGGTTTCTCAGGAGTGGGGAAAACTACAATTACAAAATTAATTAAAGCTGATGAAATTCCAATGCAACACATACCCACAATTACAGGAGATATTACCACCATTAAAATTGGAAAATTACATTTTCATTTATGGGATTTTGCAGGGCAAGAGCAATTCAGTTATTTATGGAACAATTTTATTAAGGGAAGTGACGCTGTTCTCTTAATAACAGATTCTTCATTAGAAAATGTTGAAAAAAGTAAATATTTTTTAGAAATCATAAAAGAACAGGCTCCTTATGCCCAATCAGCAGTAATTTGTAATAAACAAGATTTAAAAAATGCGATGAATTCAGTTCTAATTGAAAAAATATTGAATTTAAAAACTTATTCTATGATCGCGAATGATTCCAATAACCGCGATAAAATGATTCAAATAATTGCAGACGTTTTAGAAATGAGTGCAGAAGTTTCTCCATTATTAAAACCACTCTTAGAAAGAGATAAATTGATTGAAGAAGCCGTTAAAGCTTTAAAAAAGGCTGATTTCAATAAAGCTGCATTTTTATTTGATAAAATTAGTGATTTATGTATTGAATTAGGAGATGATTCACTTGGAACGGAATTTTATGAGAAATCGCAAAAAATAAAGGAAATGCTTAATAAAGTTGGAGCACCCCCACCTACACCAGGATCACCCACAGAAAATGAAATTAAACAGATCTCACCTCTTTTTAAGAAACTTAAAGTTCCGTCCCCAACAAAAACTACCCCTCCCCAACCTTTAGAAAATTCAAAACCGGAACCAAGTCCTCCCAAATTTCCTCCTTCCCCGCCTAAGCAGGGAACACCACCAAAATCTAAACCAATAACTCAGGAACCTGTTATTATTCAAGAAAAAGAACTAATTGTAGAAGAACTAACTAAACCACAAATTGGAAAGGAAAAAATGGGAATAAGCCTAAACCCTGAAGATTTTATGGTAAAACCTAGACCGAAAACTGTAACTGTTGTCCCTAAGAATGCTAAGTACTTACTAAAAACCTCCCCTTTTAGTCATGTGAAAAATGTTAAAGAAAAAAAAATTCCTGTTCCAATTTCTCCTATTAAATTAATGAATAAGAAAATAGATGACTCAGATAATAAACTAAAAGCAGCTCCTAAGAAGATAATAGAGTCAGAAATCCAGAGAAGCCTTAATAACCGCGTGGAAGTCCCAGAAACAAGTCGATCATTGAATGATAATATAAAAAATTCATTACTTGAACTAAAAATTAAAAAAGCTAATATTTCTAAGATGTCAATTGATTTTGAGATGAAAGAATTAATGGGAGAAATCACTCCAATAGAATTACAAGAAAAAAAAGATAAATTGGACGCGATAATAAAGAAAATAAATTATGAAATAAACGAACTACAGAGCCTTATTAAAGATTAGACTCATAATCAAATAAGGATCTATATATTAAAGTGTTAAAAGATAACTTGAAAAAGAGGGACATTGTTTCTTTTATCTTTCTCAGTCAAACTGTTTTTTACTGATAAGAAAGAATTTGTTGATGATATTCTAATAAATCCCTCAAAGGAGATGAAACCTAAAAAATCTGATTTGGCAAATGTGCTTTAAATTTCGGATATAACTCTTATAAATTATGAAATTATATTCTTTAGATATGAATTTGGTACATTAGCTTCGCCAATTTTTATTCCTTTTTTACCTCCATGACAATCTGAACCCCCTGACTTTAGTAAATTTAAATTCTCCGCTATTTTTTTGTAATATTCAGGGAGAAATTCTTGTGCCCATGGTGCTTTATCTGTATCATAAAAAGGTCTATTTTTCTGATATGTATATTCTATTTCAAGTCCTCTTATTCCAGCATTCACGCAAAGTTCAACCATTTTCTTTCTGTCTGAAACCTGATAGATTCCAGGGTGGGCAAGGATAGGAATGCCATTTGAAAATTTAATAAACTCAATGGATTCTTCCAGATTTAGTTCAACTTCCCTATCAACATATGCAACGCCACCGATACTTATCATCTTAAATAAATCATTTTTTGTTTTTCCTTTAATTTTATCTGGATTGTTTTTAATCATAATTTCTACTATATGGGGGCGCCCTACAATCTTATTTCCAGCTAGTGCCTTGACTTCTTCAAACGGAATCTTGTAATCTAATTCATCTCTTAATCTTTTACAAATTGTTTTTTTTTGTTTTAATCGCCCATTAACCTGATCGTTGATTGTATTTATTACATGCGTAGATCTATGATCTATATTTAAGCCAATAATGTGAACATCAATCAACTCTCTTTTAGGCTCAAGGCGTATTGAAATCTCTATTCCCGGGATAACAATAATCTCCTTATTTTCTCCATATGTAAGAAATTCATCTAATGAAACAATCGTATCATGATCAGTTAATGCTATAGCTTTTAACTTAAGATCTAAAGCAATATCAATTATTTGTGAAGGAGTTTGACTACCATCAGAACCAGTAGAATGAAGATGAAGATCTATCATTACAAGAATAAAAATACCATCAAATTTTAGTTTTATTGAAGAAAAAGATTCAAACTTGGTACTTTTTTAGAGAATTCTACTTTTATTTCATAAAAGTTATTTGAGAGTTCTGACAAATTAATTATAGTCAATTATCGATCTTTAATAGATTAAGTTAGTCAAATTTTTGAGCTCTATGACAATAATTATTATGAAATTCGGAGGTTCTTGTTTAACAGACGAAACTTCATTCAAAAAAATACTGAATATTACAAATATTTATAAAAATGTTAAAAAAGTTTTTGTTGCTTCCGCATTTACAGGTATAACGGATTTACTTTTAAAGACTGCAAAGTTGGTTGAAGAGGATGAATTAATCGATAAAAATATTGCTTTAATTGAAAAAAAACATATTAATATAATTGAACAGATATTTGTTGAAAAACCTGAACAATATATTAAAGCAAAAGATTGGATTGATGAAAAATTAAGCGAGTTAGAAGATACTTTTGCAGATATCAAAGAATTTGGATTAGAACCATATTATCAAGATTATGTCTTAAGTTTTGGAGAGCTTTTATCAACATATATTTTGAATCAATTTCTTTTAAGCAATGATATTAACTCTGTATTTATTCCAGCAAATAAATTAATTATTACTAATGATGAGTTTAATAATGCATACCCACTTTACAATTTAACTATCTCTAGGATTAAAAGACTATTAATACCTCTCCTTAATAACCCTAAAAATAGAACGATAATCTGTATACCTGGTTTTATGGGAAGAAATAAGATAGGATATATAACAACTCTCGGAAGAGGTGGTTCAGATTACTCAGCTACAATTTTAGCACGTGCGCTGTTTGAATCAGGTAATGATAAAAATATTAAAGTAATTCTATGGAAAAATGTTGACGGGTTATTTGCGATAAATCCAAAATAATTACATCACCCTTCTCTCATAAGGAATTTAAATTACGACGAAGCAAAACATATCGCTAATTTTGGGGCTAAAATTCTCCATCCTAAATGCTTAGAAGCAATTGAAATACATAAAATACCACTAGAAATTAGAAATTTTGAAAAACCATTAGAAGAAAAGTTCACCGAGATTTCAGACAAATCTGATAGGAAACAAATTAAAGGAATTTCAGCTGTAGAATTAGCAACAATAATAACTATAATATCTGGAAGTATGGTAGATGTACCTGGAGTACTAGCTAAGATTTTTAGAGTTATGAGTAAAAATAAGATTAGTGTTTCATTTGTGGCCCAGAGTTCTTCAGAAATAAGCACTTCTTTCATTATAATGGAGGAAGAGTCAGAAAGAGCCATTGAAGCAATAAAAAAGTCAAAATTCTTTTCTGAATTTTTTCAAATTAAATGGGAGCATGTGGCTGTGATTAATATAACAGGACTAAAAATACTCGAAAATAAAACAAAAGCAGATCTATTTAATGCGCTCAGTAAAAAAAATGTTAAAGTAAAAGCAATTTCTCAAAGTCTTAATGAATTAAATTTATCTATAGTTATTGGTAGGGAAAAATTAGTAGATGCTATCAATATCATCCATGATGATCTTTATGAGGAATTTGAGAGTTAAAATGTCCCTAAATAAATTCATATTTTTTTTTGAATGAGAAATGAGAAAGAGCCTAAATAATAAGTTAAGCGAATGAGATACAAATAAAATTTATTTAAGTTCTAGAATCTATTATTCGACTGGTTAATTCTGTGAAGGCCTCATCAACATTGACACCTGTTTTAGCGGAGGTTTCAATATATAAACTTCCTTCGCTTTCCGAAAACGAGCGTGCTTCATCTCGATCAATAACCATCCCTACATCTTCTATTAAATCAGCTTTGTTTCCTATCAACACGAAGGGGATGTTTTCACCTGCAAACTGTCTAATTTCAGTGAGCCACTTTCGTGTTTCGGTATATGTTTGTTCTCTCGTCAAATCAAACACTAGTAAAGCTCCAGCAGCCCCTTTATAAAACGTACTGCGAATAAATTCAAACCTTTGTTGGCCTCCAATGTCCCAAATTGACAGGGTCGCTATTTCACCCTGTCTGAACTCTACATCTTTAGTGAGAATGTCGACTCCTACTGTTAATTTATAGTTGGCTTGAAATCGACTCTTGATGAATCTTTGAACCAGACTTGTCTTCCCAACAGCAGCCGCACCAGTTAACAATACTTTTAATTTAAAACTTGACATAAAACGCTACACACGTCGATTATTTTAATCTTAATTTATAAATTTTTGTTTATGATATTATTACATCTAATATAAAATAAAATTATATATATTTTTATTATTAATAACTATATTTATTCTTACGTTTTAATTTATTTTTAAAAAATAAAATTAGTCTTTTTATTCTATATTACTAGAGACCCAATTATTGAAGACTTTCTCTTCTTCTTTTTTTTGATTAATTATATTTTGTAAATTACTCTTTTGAAACTATGTTCTGTAATAAGTGATAAAGCAATGAATACAAGTCCATCTCTTTAAGAGAGGGTTCCAAACCATGTCTTCCCCAATAGTCGCCATGTCTTTTCGCAACTTATTCCTTTTAAGAGAAATACATGATATTCCTTCAGAACAACTTAAAATGGAATGTGACCATGCCTTCATAAGATTACTAGCTTGTTGAACGAGTATGATTTCTTGATCGTGACTGAGGTGTGTGTTTGGGGAGCCTTTATATTTAATCCGGTTTAGACGTCTTAATTCAGAAAAAACTGCTTCTTTTAGTACTAATCGTAACGAAGACCTAACTCGATGTAATCTTGAGCTTTTTAAGTTGATGATTTTCCATTTATGTGACTTCATTATTAATTAATAGAAAATAAATATATTTAAATATTAAGAGTCTTAATAAATATGAATTAAGGATATCTATTCTCTCTAAGGTACGTGTTTAAATACCATCTCCAAAAATCTGTCCTCTTTCCAGAAGACTTTCCTTACAAATAAGAAGCAAAATTATTCATATATGGAAGTTAAATTAGTGGATTTAAAGACAGTTATATTCATTGACGTTGCTGGTGAATATCGATAGCAAAAATTTTGAAAAATATGATGAAATCACCTCCCTTGACGAATTTATTGATATGCATGAAGAACCAGCACTAAACTTTTAATCTGGGACAACTCAAGACTCTCATCTACCATCATTTTACAATTTCAAAAGATCACTATATCGGGAGTTACAAAGATGAAATGTATTGGTTCATCTCCAATACAATAATAATAATTCTTATCAAGAAGATCTTTTATCTTTTAGGTATTTCCTTGTATTCTTTTAAACTTGGGAAATAATCAATACGATAATGCGGGAAATACATGGCTTCAACGTATTCCTTCTGAAATCCTTCTTCTATAGCAATTTCAACATATAGTATTCTATTCAATAGCTGTTGGGCTTTATTTCTCAATTCTTTGTTTAATAAGCAATGTTGAGCTCCAATCCCTGCTGCATTTCCTATTTGATGTATTTTTTCATCTTGAATATCAGGAATCATTCCAATAAATTTAGCGTTCTTAGCATTAATATAGTTCCCAAATGCTCCCGCTAAAAATATTTGCTGAATTTTTAGATTTTCACCTAATTTGTTTAAAATTAATCTAAACCCCGAATAAAATGCCGCTTTTGCCATTTGTAATTGCCTGATATCGTCTTGTGTGATAGTGATATCCTTATTTAAAGATGTTTCCTCCCTATATGCAATAATAAATTCAGGAAATTTATCTATTTTTATAAATCTCTCATTGGTCGTAATTGTTTTATTAAAAGACCCACTTCTTGTAATAATTTTAGATTTTAACATTTCTGCTATCGCATCAACTAACCCAGATCCACATATCCCTATTGGCTTTTTATTCCTAATTGTTTAATACGATACTTCAAGATTCTTTGGATCTATATTAATACTTTATATGACACCTGCTGCTTCA
>CAZRBD010000094.1:0-7730 GCA_964598265.1 uncultured archaeon | reverse complement strand
TCCCATCACTAATATGAGCTCCCTCTAGAGCAGAACCTGCTGCACAAGAACCAACAGCTAAAACTTTTCTATTTCCTATTATTATTTCTCCGTTTGTACCAATATCTATTACTAACGTAAGTTCTTTTTCTTGATCAACATTTGATGCAAGAATTACTCCTATAGTATCAGCTCCGACAAACCCTGCAATAATTGGCGCTGTAAATACATTTCCGTTTTTGGATATATTCAGATTTAATTTACTTGCTTTAACATTTAAGCTTTTCTGGATAACAGGTATAAACGGGCTTAACCCAATATTTATAGGATTTATTCCTAAAAAGATGTGATGCATAACAGTATTACCAACGATAGTAGCTTCGTATATTTGAGCAGGAGATATATTTGCTTGTCTACAGGTATCTAATATAATATCGTTTAAATCATTTATAACGATAGCATTGAGTTTATAAAGATTATCGCTCTCCTCCTTAATTGCTGTTAATCTTGTGATAATATCCTCACCAAATGCTGTTTGACTATTTAGCTTAGAATCTACAGCACAAATTTTACCATTATTCAAATTAATTAGATAACCAACTATAGTAGTAGTTCCAATATCAAAAGCTATTCCATAATTCTCTTTAACTGTGTTACCCGGTTCGCATGATATTATTAAGCTTTTCTGCCATAAAGCAACTGTAATCTTGTGATTATTTTCTCTTAAAATATTAGGCAAATCATTTAATATTTCAAAATCGATACTTACCTGGCTCATTTTCGTAAGATGGGTTTCTAATGATATGAGTTTTGAAACAATTCTTTCGTAATCAGGTTGAGGTTCTTCTAAATTTGGCTTATCAACTTCCAGATAATATTTCTTAATTGTAGAAAGTAAGTCAACTCCTTTACTGACCCCTGTAGTGAGAATATTAAAATCTTCGAGCATTAACTCATTTGGTAAAAATATTCGAAATTGATACTCATCCCCTTTATCCATTAAATCGAGCTTTTTCAGATCTAATCTAACTTGACATGCCAATCGCCAAGCTTTATCCAGTTCAATTTGGTCCAAGTGCTCTTTCTCTGTTTTGGTTGGTAGATTAAAAAATTCATTACCTTTTTGAATTAATACTCTACATTTCCCACATGTACCTGATCCATTGCAAATAGACCTGATCCGAATACTTAGATCAGAAAGAAGATCATAAACTGTCTTATCGCTTGTTATAAAGACTCTCCTTGAAATTGGTTCAAAATCAATAATTACTTTTTTACTTTTTAAATCCATAGCTCATATTAATTAATAATATAAATTTTTATAACTAAATGTTAAGTTATTTGTAAAAGTCGCAAAAATAAAAAGTTTATTACTACCTCATATCACGTGAAGATATCATCCTAATATTATCTCGATAAAACATCATCTTTTATATGAACTTTAAGACAGTCGTCAAAACCACATATTCCGATATTTCCGTTCATGAGTATCTCGACGGAGCGTGCCCTGAATGATGTTCTAAATTATTAGGAATACGTACAAATTGTAAACGAGTCACAATGTGGATATTGGGACTCCTTGGGAGAAATATTTCGTACGAATTAAAATAAATTATTTGAAGTGTGAAACTTGGAGATGCTCATTCTCGCCTAAACATCCCGATTATATAGGAAACTTATCCTATTTTAAACTTTAGAGAAAGTTTTATAAATACTGTGATTTAAACTTAAAATTACAAGTATTTTTTTTACTAGTTTTAAAAAAATTATAAAGAGTTGAAATTTAAATGTCCGAATTTATAACGGAAATAGTTGAATTAAATGAAGATAAAGTTAAAGAAATGTTAACTAAAAAAATTGAAAACGAAGATCCACTAAAGATAATGGATGAAGTAAAACAAGCGATGAAACAAATCGGTGATAAATATGAGCAAAAAGCCTATTTTCTTCCAGACTTAATATTATCTGGAGAAATATTGAAAGACATATTTGAACAATTAGGCCCTAAATTAAAAGAATCGGGAGAACAAGAACAAAAAATAGGGAAGATTCTTCTAGGTACTGTTGCTGGAGATATTCACGACATAGGAAAAGATGTTGTAAAGTTTATGCTAGACGCAAATGGTTTTGAAGTAATGGATTTAGGAGTAGATGTGCCTACGGAGCATTTTGCTGAAAAAATGAAAGAATTTAAACCTGATGTTTTAGCTCTAAGTGGTTTCTTAACGCTTACTTATGATTCTATGAAAGAAACAATTCAAAAAATTAGAGACGCGGGATTAAGAGATACGGTAAAAATTATGATTGGTGGTGGGACTATTGACGAAAATATTGTTGATTATGTTGGAGCTGATGCATTTGGACTAAGTGCAGTTGATGCTGTTAAATTAGCTAAGAAATGGATGGGGGTGTTAACATCATGAACGAAAAAAATCCAGAAGAATTGTATAAAGAACGTATGGAGCGTGTTATGACCACTATTGGTTTGAAAGAACCAGATAGGGTTCCAATAACGCCTATGTCAATGTTTTACGCACCTACACAAAAGGGATATACAAAAAAAGAAGCGATGTACGAGCCACAAAAATTAGCTCAAGCTTCTTTTGAAGTATTCAGTAAAACTAATTGGGATATGGTTCCACCCTTGTTAGGTGTTTTTCCTGCAGGTGTATTTGATGGTTTAGGTGTACAGTTTTTTAAATGGCCTGGTGCTGCTGATGAAAAACAAAGATTAGGAGACGATGTTCATTTCCAATATGTTGAAGGAGAATACATGAAAGCTGACGAATACGATGAATTTTTTCTTGATCCTACTGGCTTTGTGATCCGAAAGATTATTCCTCGTCATCACAAAAACTTACAAGGATTTTCTATGTTTCCCAATCTAATAAGTTTAGTTAGTGGGTACGGCGTAATCCTTAATATACCTCTTTTTTTTGGTACGCCACCAAATCAAGAAATGATGAAATCAATTGGGCAAGCTGCAGTAAAACTTTTCGAATATGTTGGAGCTAATAATAAATATGTTGAAGATATGAAAAATATAGGCTATCCTGTTGGATTTTCAAATTTCGTTCAGGCACCTTACGATGTGGTTAGTGAATTTTTAAGAGGGATGAAAGGCGGTATGTTGGATATGTATAGAAGACCTGAAAAGTTAAAAAAATTATTAGAAATGCTAGTTCCAAGTTCAATTCAAGCTACCCTTATAGCACAACAAATGGCTCCAGACAACCCTATTGTCTTTATTCCTCTACATAGAGGTGCAGATGGATTTATGAGCAGGGAACAGTTTGAAGAATTTTATTTTCCTTCTCTAGCAGCAATTATGGAAGCATTGATACAAAACAATCTTATACCCTGCCCATTTTGGGAAGGAAGTTATAACGAACGCCTTGATTTTTTAGGAGAATTCGCCCAAAAACATAAAGGTAAAATGATATATTGGTTTGATAGGACCGACATAATTCACGCAAAAGAGGTGTTTGGTGATTACGTTACAATAAGAGGAAATGTACCTGCCTCAATGTTAGCAACTGGTACACCTCAGCAAATTGATGAATATGTGAAAAAGATTATAGAAGGTTGCGCTGAAGGTGGAGGTTTCATAGTAGATGGTGGAGTTTCTGGAATACCAGACGAAGCTAAACCTGAATGTGTGAAAGCAATGACAGATGCAGTATTTAAATATGGAGAATATCGAAAGTAATATTTCACCCCTAATTTTCATTTTTTTTTTTTTAATCATGAAAAACTTAAAATAAAACCATTCTGGCTAATTTTGCAAATTCTATTCCCGAATGAAAAGTAAGAATTACATAAATGTTAATAAACTTAATATAGTGATTCTCACCCATTTAAATCAGTATTTAATATATATCTCTTTAAAATCTATTTTTAAATAAATAATTTAGACTTGATTATTTTTTTAAAAACGTGAATTCGATTTTATTGAAAATTCAATACCAATTAACGTATTCGGTAATTTACTTAAAACAATACTCTTAATATAAAAAGTTTTTTTAGTTGGCGGGGTTAGATTAAAGTAAGAAAAATAATTGATATTTTTTAATCTAAATCACGATTAAGTGAGTCTGTTAAAATTGGAAAATCAAGAAGAATTAGCAAAGGAAGCTTTAAATTATTTAGAGGCTGCCCAAAAATTGGAAGAAGAAATGGATATGGAGAAATCTATTTCATATTATCAAAAAGCGGCAGATTATCTTAAACGAAGTGGATTTTTAACACATAGATTAAGTGATATATATGAAAGAATTGATGATTTAAATAAATATATAAAACAAGATCAGTTACTCCAACGTGCTCAAGTTCAATCTGAAATTGAAAAACTGCAGGATGAGGCTTTTTCTTTGCTTGAGGGCGCAAAAAAATTAGAATTTGAAGGTTTTTTTGATGATGCGATTGAACAATACAAATCTTCTATTACATTATTAATCCAATCAGGCTGGACTGAAACCCAGTTAGAGAATTTGCAGACCAAAGTAAAAATACTTAGAGATAAAATTGAAAAACAAAAACTAACAAAAGATGGAATCCAAGTAAAAGAAATCATAAAATTAGAAAAGGATATTCCTCAAATAGTTGGATTTTTTGGAGAGAAATCAAGTGTTGATAAAGTAAAGTCCTTAGAACAATTTAGAGTTATGAAGAACCATGAAGAAGAGATACAAAATCAATCGTTTGTTCACATTGATAAAGCTAAAATATTTGAAAAAGAAAAAAGATTTGATACCGCTATTATGAACTATGAGCGTGCAATTGAATTATTAAATTCTATCGGTTGGCAAGCCCAAACTAACAATATTCGTAGTATTATTAAAAAACTTGCTCAAGAAAAAGAAGAATTTGAAGCATTTCAGGTCCGTCAATCAGAACTTATAGAGGATAAATCAGATCAAATACAAAGGCAACGAGATATAATGGAATCCGATTCGATAATTAAACAAGAGAAATTAAGAGAGTTTAAAGATAAGAAGAAAATGGAAGAGAAAATACAAAATAGAGCTTTTAAATTAATTGATATTGGGAATAGACTTGGAAGAGAAAAAAATTATGATAAAGCTTTAGATAATTTTAATCAATCAATTGAACTTCTTACATCAATTGAATGGGATTCATATATTCAACCTATTCTTAAATTGATTGAAGATATAAAGGTAAAACAAAAAAGAGAAGAAATAGCAGAACAACTAAAAGAAAAACGACAGAATAATTTAGCAATTCTTCAAGATTCAATATACTTGAAACAAAGAGAAGATATATTTCAATCTGCAAAAGATTTAGAAATTAAAAATGAAAGATATAAAAATAAGAGAAAAGGAGAGAATAGAAAGGAAAGACAGCTATTTTCAATATTAGAAAATGCAGATCGAATATTAAAGGATAAAAATTATGATGGAGCAATAAAAGAGTATAAAGAAAGTTTAAAAATTCTTGAGGAATTAGGCCCAGAATGGGCAACTTATTCTGCAACTATTAAAAATACAATAATTAATGTAGAAAAAATTAAAGAAGAACAAATTGCAAAACAATATGAAACCCAGACAAAGTTAGAGAAGACAAAACAGGAGGAAATTGAATTCCAAAAGCAGATTGGCTCATATTTAACTAAGGAGCGTAATAGATTAAAAGAAAAAGAAATTTCCTTAAAGGCACATGAGGAAAAAATTGGTTACTTTGAACAACGGAAAATTGAAGCTTTTAAATTAATAGATTCTGCATCGCATAATTTAAAACAAGGTGATTATGAAGGAGCTATTACAGCCTATCAAAATGCGGGAAATATCTTTGCTGAAATTCAGTGGACAGATGAAATCCCTATTATTGAAAAATCTATTAAGGAAGTTGAGGTTCTTCAAGAAAAACACCACATGTTATTGCAGGAAAAGTTAAAAGAAACTATAGCTAAACAAAGAGAAGAAGATGAGTTCCAAAAGGAAATTACAGACTATTTACAACGAGAGAAAGAGAAATTAAAAAGAAAGAAAATTGTATTAAAAGAACGTGAACAAATATTAAAACATCGAGAGGAAAAGAGGAAAATTGGATTTAAATTATTAGCAGAAGCTCAAGATAATGTAAAAATCAAAGAATTTGATAAAGCTGTTGAAATACTTCAATATGCTATAACTTTTTTCTCTGATATCGAATGGCATGATGAGGTCAATTTAATTCAAGACTCGATTGTAGAAATTGAAAATAAAAAACGTGAAGCTGAATTACAACAACAGATCAAGTTCCAAGCGGAGATAGAGAGGGAAAAACAAGAAAGGGTATTCCAAGAATTTATTAAGAATGAAATGATAGCTCAACGTGCTGATCTAAAACAAAATGAACTTATAATCAGAGAAAAAGTACAAGAACTTGCTTTTCGAGAAAAAAGAAAAGAAGAAGCATTCAAATTATTGGATAAAGCTCAAGAATTTATTTCTCAAAACAAATTTGATACTGCTCTTGAATTTTATCATGATGTTTCAACTATTTTTGCTCAGATCCAATGGATAGAAGAAATTTCAGTCATTCATAAGGCTATGAATGAGATTAAGGATAGAAAGAGAGAGCATGAGTTATACAAACAAGAAACTTTGAAGAAAGCTATAAAAAAAGAAGCTAAGGATCGTGCTTTTCTCGAAAGGATAAAATATTATAGGGAAAGAGAAGAAATTGAAATATTAAATGAACAAGGTCGAATTGATTATGGAAGACAAATTTCATCTCAAAATTTAGTAAAAGAGCAAACTGCAATTAAAATGATTGAAAATGGAGATAACCTGATAAAAACTAATAAATTTAATGAAACAATAGAAAATTATCTTAAAGCTATCGAGCTTTTTAAAGAAATTGGTTGGGGAGAGGGGAATCTTTTATTATTACAAGAAACTGTCAATTTTATAAAATTAAAAAAGGAAGAGAAGGAGAAAGAAAAACAATTAGAATATGAAATTGATTTAAGAAAACAAAAAGAAGAAGAGCAGTTTCAACAAAAAATAAAAAAAAATATTGATAGAGAGAAAACAAGGTTAAAAGATAAAGAAATTAAGATAAAAAAAAGGGAAGAATTAACTCTACAAATGGAAAAACAAAGATTAGAAGCTTTTAATTTTTTAGATAAGGGTGAAGCATTATTGAATCAAGGATTATATGACGATTCACTTGAAAACTATCGACTGGCAGAGTTAATCTTAAATGAAATTAATTTCCGTACTGGATTAGTTAGAGATATGATATATAAGATCCAAGAGAAAAAAAGAGAGGAAGATTTAAACAAATTCAAAGAACTAGAATTGAGGTTCAGAAGGGAACAAAATGAAGAATTATTCCAACAGCAAATTACGGAGAAAATCCAATTAGAAGAACAAAAATTGAGAGATAAACAAGTTAAATTAAAACAACTTGAAGAAGTTAAAATACATATAGAAAAGAAAAAGGCTGAAGCATTCAAGATTTTGGAAGAAGCTCAAAACTGTATTGAATCAGAGAAGTATGATGAAGCTATTGAACAATACAGAAAAAGTGCAATTATTTTCAAGGAGATTCAGTGGGACCAAGAAGTCGAATTAATTAAGAGTTCCATTCAAGTCGTTGAAAATAAAAGAGGTGATTCCGAGTTAAGAATTCAAATTGATTTAAAAGCAGCTTTGGAAGAAGAAAAAAAAGAGAAATTATTCCAAGAAGAAATTATAAATAATATGAATATTGATCCATCAAATATAGATTTAGATTCAATTTCT
>CAZRBD010000093.1:0-15850 GCA_964598265.1 uncultured archaeon | reverse complement strand
ATATTCTTTTTCATATTTAAAGATCCAGATAATTCAATCTCTATACTCACATGATCTAATAGGCTAGTTCTTTAAGGAAACTCTACAATTAGGTCTAAATCACTTTTTTGTGTTGCTTCATTACGAGCATAAGATCCAAAAACTAATATTTTTTTAGCACCACAGTTTTTTAGAATTGAAATAACTTTTTCTTCAATATCTTAAATTAATTCTAAATTATTTTTCATTCTAATATATCCAGTTAATATATTACGAATATTTTTATTTTTAATTTATATTTCTATAATAATTCTAATTATTTAATACAATAACTCTGTATTATAAATTTTTTGAATTAAACCATACTTTCATCTAGATTATTAAAATGGACATTCCGGGAACTGAAATATTTAGAAGTAAAGAATTTACTATCAAACTTATAAAAGCGATTAAAGAAACCATTAAAAAGATAAATAAACCAGTAAAATTTATGCATGTATGCGGCACACACGAACACGTACTCTCTAAATTTGGATTAAGATCACTTTTACCTAAAGAAATTGAAATTTTATCTGGCCCTGGTTGTCCAGTTTGTATTTGTCCTGCAGCAGATATAGATAAAGCTATTGAGATAGGGAAGAGAAGGGATACAATCATAACTACATTCGGTGATATGATTCGTGTTCCTGCCACATCATTATCGTTAGCTGAACTGAAAGCTAAAGGAGCTGATGTTCGAATTGTATATGGGCCTAACGATGCGATAAAAATAGCAAGAGAAAATCCTAATAAAGAAGTTGTATTCTTTGCCATTGGATTTGAAACGACGGCTCCATTGATTGGTTATGAAATTAAGGTTGGTCCACCTTCTAATTTTTCAGTTATTTGTGCTCATAAATTAATCCCTGCTGCATTAGAGCTTTTAATGAGTCAATCACTATTAAATATTGAGGGCTTTATCTCACCAGGGCACGTTTCTGCGATTATAGGGCTAAAGCCTTATGAAATATTTTCACAAGGTTACAGAATTCCTAATGTAATAACTGGATTTGAACCAAATGATTTACTACTCGCAATTTTAATGCTTCTAAAACAAAAGCGAGATAAAAATTATGAAACGTTAAACGAATATTCAAGAGTAGTGAAGCCTGAAGGAAATAAAATTGCTCAAGAAATAATTGAAACCGTATTCGAGTCAATATCATCCCCATGGAGAGGAATTGGAAGAATACTAGATGGCGGCTTGGCTATTAGAGATAGATTTCAAGAATTTGATGCTGAGAAAAAGTTTGATATTAGAATTGAAAAATCTCAAGATATTCCTCCGGGGTGTTCATGCCATCTAATCATGGTTGGTAAACTTTATCCCTATGAATGTGAATTGTTTAGAAAAGAATGTACTCCTATTAATCCAATAGGTCCGTGCATGGTTTCACAAGACGGCACTTGCAATATTTTTTATAAATACCATAGCGATTAATTCAAGATTCCTTAACCCAAAATTTAATTGATTTTTTTATAGACTTTTCAAAAGAATTATGGCTTGTTTTAAAAAAACCTTATTTTAAAGTACATACCATCTCAAAGTTTTCTTCGCCAAATATTTAGCCCTATTATAAATTATTATATTGATTAAGGATTTTGATATTTTTAATTTGATAGTTACTAAATCACTAATTTTTTTTAGTTTGTAAAAATTAAATTTAGCAACTTAGGAATAAAATTTAATTAAACGTATTTTCTTGAATAGTCTAAAAACTTTTGAAGTGAATATTTCTGGAATTGTACAAGGTGTAGGATTTAGACCATTTCTTTTTAATTTAGCTAGAGCACATGGACTAAAAGGATATATTCTTAACCGGGGTAATGCCGGAGTTAGATTAGTCGTACAAGGACAAGTTAATCAAATTGATTCATTTATAAGTGATGTGAAAGAAAAAAAACCTAAGATTTCATTTATAGAAACTATTGAGATTAAAAATTTAGATGCAAATACAATATTTACAAATATCGAAATTAAAAAAAGTGAGTTAGGACGTGGTGTTAGTTTAACATTACCCCCAGATGTAGCAGTTTGCAATAAATGTTTAATAGATATGAGGAATCCTAATTTAAAGAAATATTATCAGTACCCTTTCATCGCATGTGCTGAATGTGGTCCTAGATTTACTACAGTTAAAGAATTACCTTATGATAGAGAGCGAAGCACAATGGTTAAATTCCCTTTCTGTCATGAAGCTGATCCTGAATCCTGTATTCATGAATATACTGATTTTAATAATAGGAGATTTCATGCTCAAACATTTGCTTGTGCAATTTGCGGGCCACATTATACTCTTTATAACAGAAAAAGAGAAATTATTGAAAACCGATCAATTGAGCAGTTATTACAAGAAACAGCTAATCAAATCCTTGACGGGAAAATAGTAGCAATAAAAGGAATTGGTGGTACTCATTTAGTATGTTTAGGTGATAATGATGATATTATCACTAAGCTACGTAATAGAAAAGGTGAACGAAAATATAAACCATTTGCAATAATGGTACCAAATCTGAATCTGATTGAGAAAGAATTTCATATATCATCAATAGAAAAAGAATATTTAAGTTCCTATCGTAGACCCATAGTCATATTAGAAAAAAAAGTTGATAATAATGATTTGATTTTAGGAAATCAAATTGCTCCTGGATTAAATAATGTAGGAGTGATGTTACCTTATTCAGGTATTCATTATTTATTATTTGATTTGATTGGAGAGAAACCATTAGTTTATACTAGCGGGAATAAATCTTATATCCCTATGGGGATAGAAAATGAGACAATCTTTAGGCAATTAGTCGATTTAGCGGATTTTTTTTTGCTTCATAACAGACCAATTTTCCAAAGAGTAGACGATAGTGTTTTGAGAATCCATAATAATAAGGTAAAATTAGTTAGGCGATCAAGAGGATACGTACCAGAATATCTACCATTACCCTTTAAAGTCAAAGTACCAGGAGCGTTTGCCACAGGTCCTGAATTATCTTCTACTGGAGCTATATTGAGGCGAAACCGAATTTTTCCAACCCAACATATAGGGGATATTACACATCTCGAAACATATGACTTTTTAAAAAAAGCCCTATTTCATATGAAGAATTTGCTACAGATTAATGACTTTGAAGTAACCTTTATTGCATGCGACTTACACCCAGCATTCATTACCACAAAATTTGCTAATGAACTAGCAGAAAGATTCAATGTTAAAACCTATCCAGTTCAGCATCATTTTGCTCATGTATTGAGTTTGATGGCTGAAAATAAAGTCGGAGAAAATGAAGAAATCATAGGAATAAGTACAGATGGTGTAGGTTTCGGAGATGATGGAAATGTATGGGGTGGAGAAATTTTATTAGTTTCATACAATGGATATAAACGGCTCGGTCATTTAGAATATCAACCTATGATTGGAGGAGATCGCTGTACTAAATATCCCGCCCGAATGACAGCGTCTATTGTTTTAAAAAGTCTAGATATCGAAGAAGCATCAAAAATCTTTAATAGAATAGGCTTAGCAAAAGATCTTGAATATAAGGAAGAAGAGCTTAAAATATTGATTTCACAATATATAAGAGCTAAGAGATCTTTACCCTCTGAAAACATTCCGTTATCGAGTTCTGCAGGGAGAATTCTTGATGTTGTTTCTTATCTATTAGGTGCTTCTAAAATCAAAAGTTATCTAGGAGAACCTGCATTGAGACTTGAAGCATTAGCATCAAAAGGAAACTATAAAACTATCAAGCTTGACATTGAAATAGTTAGGGATAACGGAATTTATATCATAAACAGTTCAAAATTAGTACTTGACATAATAAGTTTAGCTAAAGTTAAAACGAATAAACTTTCTGATATTGCTGATAAATTCCAAAGAGAATTTGCATTAGCATTTTCAAGGATAGCAAAAGAAAATGCAGAACTAAGAGGAATTAATAAAATAGGGTTTACTGGAGGTGTCGCATACAACTATTCTATTTCTAAGGTGATAAAAGAAGATATAATATTAGAGGGCTTTGAATTTTTAGAGCATAATTTAATTCCTCCTGGAGATGCTGGAATTAGTACGGGTCAATTAATAGGAGGAATCTTCAAGTCTTATGAAACAAATTGAGAGTCAGAATTTATTATTTAGTTAGAGTTAATTTTTGGTAACTTCAAAAGAACAGTGTTGTGGATAATACTAAATTAATGGAAAAAACAAGATTAAATAATGAGTAGATTTGAAAGAAAAAACATCTCCAATATAAAGTCTTAATCTGTTAAAAAATTTACATTTACTTTCCACCTTTAAAAGTCGGGGCTGCGGAAAAACGACCATAGCATTTATTTTTGCTTCTAAATGTCTTGGGGGCGTTAACACTGTGAAAGTATATCTTACATAATTGTCTTAAAAAAAAGTTTAATTTATCCCATTTTTTAACCATATCAGATTAATAAATTAGTTTAAAAATATTTTTACAATTACAAATATGAATATAAAAAAAGTTTTAGGTAATTTTAATGGGTGGACTTTTCGGAGTATTTGCAAATACAGATTGTGTTTCTGATCTTTTTTATGGAACAGATTACCATTCTCATTTAGGGACTAGAAGAGGAGGATTAGCGGTTAAGAATGGAGCTGGGTTCCAAAGGTTTATAAAAAACATTACCACTACTCAATTTAGATCAAAATTTGAGAAGGATATAAACAAAATGCATGGGAATAAAGGTATTGGTGTCATCAGTGATTATGATGATCAACCTTTAATTATTAGTTCACATTTAGGCATATTTGCAATCTGTACTGTTGGAAAAATCAATAACTTGGATGATTTAGCTGATAATGAACTAAAAAAGGGAAATCATTTCTCAGAGATGTATGGTGGGGAAATTAATCCAACAGAAATGGTAGCAACAATAATAAGCCAAGGCAATACATTTGAAGAGGGTATTCAAAAAGTTCAAAATATGATTGATGGTTCATGTACTATTCTTTTATTAACGATTGAAGGAATCTATGCTGCTCGAGATAAACTTGGTAGAACTCCTCTTATCATTGGAAAAAAACTTGGTTCTTATGCCGTTGCAATGGAAACTTGTGCCTTTCCAAATCTGGGTTACAATATAACAAAATATCTAGGGCCTGGTGAGGTTATTCTTCTAAGCAAAAAGGGTATAGAACAAAAAATAGAACCTGGAGAAAAAATGCAAATTTGCTCTTTTTTGTGGGTTTACTATGGATATCCGGCATCTAGTTATGAGGGTATCAATGTAGAAACAGTCCGTTATAAATGTGGTGCTTTTTTAGCAAAAAATGATGGTATTGAAATTGATATAGTAGCTGGTATCCCTGATTCTGGAACAGCCCATGGTTTAGGTTATGCTAACGAAGCAAAAATTCCTTTTTCACGACCATACGTAAAATATACTCCAACATGGCCTCGAAGTTTCATGCCACAAATACAGTCCGTTAGAGATCTAGTCGCTAAGATGAAACTTATACCAATTAAAGAATTAATTGAAAATAAAAGATTACTTTTCTGTGAAGATTCAATAGTGAGAGGAACTCAATTAAGAAAAACAATCCAGAGATTATTTGATTCTGGAGCTAAAGAGGTTCATATGCGACCCGCTTGTCCTCCACTTGTATATGGTTGCAAGTTCCTTAATTTTTCTCGGTCACGATCTGAATTAGATTTAGCGGGACGTTGGGCTATAAAAGAGTTAATTGGGAAAGATCTTCAAGACCCTATTGAATATACTGATCCCGATTCAGAAAACTATAGAGCCATGGTTGAGGTTATACGTAAAAAGTTAAGGTTAACAACATTAAAATATCAGAAACTTGAAAATTTGGTCAACGCTATAGGGTTACCAAAAGAAAAGCTATGTACATACTGCTGGGATGGTGTAGAATAGTTTTATTTACAAGTAATACGTCTACTTTTTAATATTGATTTTTCCATTTCTACCAATTTTTCAACTGATTTTAGTGGATAAATTCCAGTTAAACATGCCATACAGAGTTGTTTTTCTGTTTTAAGCAATGCTTCTGACAAATCTGTTTTAGTTTGATATAATATTGAATCGGCACCAATTTCTTTTTTAATTTCCTCAATAAAATTTTCTCCATAAATCATTTTAAATCTCCCACCAATTAGTTCTTCAGTAGTAGGAAAGTCAATCCCCATATAACATGGACTAATAATTGGGGGACAGCTAATTCGCATGTGAACACGTTTAGCTCCTCCTCTTTCTTTCAGTAATTTTACAATTTGTTGAGTCGTTGTTCCACGTACTATAGAATCATCTAATAATATTACATCCTTTCCCTTTATGACACTTCTGATTGGATTGAGTTTTTCTCTAACGGCTGCTTTACGACGTTTTTGTCCAGGAATTATAAATGTTCGCCAAATATAGCGATTTTTCATCAATCCTTCTGCATATGGTAATCTTGCTTCTGTTGCATATCCAACAGCAACGCTTCTACCTGAATCTGGTACAGGAACTATTATTGCATTATCCCTTATTTCAGATATTTTTAAAATAGGATCTTTCTTTGCTAAATTAATTCCTAATCTTAACCTTGCCTCTGCCACGGAAACACCATCTATAACTGAATCTGGTCTTGCAAAATATACAAATTCAAACTGACATAAAGCTGTTCGACTCGATTTTATTATTAATTCAGAGTGAATATCTATTTGATGACTTAAATGTACTATTTCTCCTGGTTTAACATCTCTTAAGAAATTTCCCTCTACAGCATCAATCGCACAGGATTCAGATGCAACGAAATAGAGGTTTCGTCTAGAGTTTTTTATCTCTCCTAAACAAAGAGGTTTAAATCCTAAAGGATCTCTCATTGCGTAGATATCACCCTCTTCAGTCAATAAAATTAAGGAATAAGAACCATCCATTAACTTACTTGTAATTTTAAGAATTTCTGGCCAAGCTTCAGTTCCTAATGCTATTGAGCCGATTAAATGGGCCATGACTTCTGTATCAGTATCGGTTGTGAAAACATGTCCCATTTCATCCATTTTCTTCTTTATATCGTTGAAATTAGCTATTGTCCCATTGAAGGCTAATGAAAATTCTATCTCGTTATTTTTAAAATGAAATGGTTGAAGGTAATCAGTAGATTTATATCCTAACGCCCCAGTTGTAGCATATCTATTGTGTCCTATCCCAATATTTCCCCAAAATCGTGAAATAACTTTATTTTGCAAAACTTTTGATACTAATCCATTTTTTTTATAGGTAGATATCTTTCCACCAGTTTTTAATACAGATATTCCAGCAGATTCTTGTCCTCGATGTTGTAAAGCAAGCAAACCTTGATACAATAGTTTTGAAACTGAAAACCCAATATCATTGCTCGTTACACCAAATATAGCACAATGCTCTTTTGGTTTTTCATGCATTCTATTTTTCTTTTTTTTAGAAAACATTATGAGAAAAGAGTAAGATGCTTATTTTTATTATCTTCAAATAATTAAAATCATAAATAGTTTTTAATTATTAGTCTAATAGATTATTAAATAACTCATAAAATATTGTGTAAAAAACGAGTATTAAAAAAAAAGATCTTGCCTTCATTATTTTAGTTGGAGGGAAAAGTAGTCGATTCGGGAGTGATAAAGGGCTTTTTAAATTTAAGGGTAAAGCATTAATATCCTTTCAACTTGAAACTCTTTGCCAATTTGATTATAATATTTTTATAGCAGCAAGATCAATAAATCAAGCTCAACATTATATTAATACAATTGATATTAAGAATGTAACTGCATTCGTAATTGATGAAGATAATGATATTTTAGAAAAAAACTTACAAATTCCTTTAATTGGATTGTACTCCGCATTTAAAGAGCTAGATGATTTAGGGTTCAAAAAAACGCTCGTTTTATCTTGTGATATCCCTTTAATTAATAAAAAAGTTATCAAATATTTGATAAATTGTTCCAAGAAATTTGAATGTTGCATACCTCAATGGGATAACGGTTTTTTAGAACCATTGTGCACTATTTACCCCATCCAAAAAGCTCTAATTGTTTCAATAGAAAAATTAAAAACTAAAGATTATAAACTTATTAATTTAATAAGTCCTTCTTGGAATACTAATTTTATTTCCATAGAGAGGAGCTTTCGTCCACTTGATAAATCTTTATTATCTTTTATTAATATCAACACCCTAGATGATATCGAAAAATTGAAATAATTAAAACAATATTCGGCTGATAAAATAAAAAACAATTATTTAAAAATCAGATGTACCCATTATTCCACCAATTAAGCCCAAAACGCCTCCTCCAATAAGAAGGATTGTACCAAGAGATATTGAACCTAAACCTAGAGGTAAATCAAATGGAATAATCCCATCGATAATAGGGGTTGCCCAAAAATATAATAGAGAATTACTAATATCAAAACCTAAGTTAATTTCCAATCCAAATCTAACTAAAAGTAAAATCCCTAGTAATAATGCAAAAATCGACCCAATTATTGCAATTACACGTGATTTTGCACCAATTAAGATAAATAACCCCGAAATTACACTAATGGCATATAAGATACATAAAACTATAGCCAAAATATCAGCACTCTCAAAAATGGCTCCGAAGTTCATAAAAAGCCCAATACCAAAACCTACTTCTGTTACCCCCGGGAGGAGCTCAAACGAGTAGAATGAAAAAAACAATGTACCGATTAAAGCCAAAATTCCCCCAAGAATGCAGAAGATCTTTCCAAGACCCATAATATTTCACATTTTGTTTTTTTTTTATAAAGTATGTTAAAATAACCATAAATCTAATTTTTTAATACTTTTTTTTATTTTTTTGATATAATATAGTTAGTGATTAATGTGAGATAATACATGAATTTTTAGCATTAATTGTTATAAACACCTCGTATCTTAACGAGGTATACCTCTGAATCTTTTTTAGGATAAGTTCTTTTCCTTCAAGAATAACCTAATTTAATTATTGATTTTTTGTTTTTTTAGATTTCTTATCAACAAGGCTAATAATCTTTTTTAAAAAAACATGAAGGTGTTTCAAAAAAATATTAAAATCCTCTTCATTAATCGGTTTTAACATGAAATCACCAAGAGAGTTTACAGAAAGACTATTTTCATTTAAAAAAAAATTTACTTTCTTATCATAACTTTCTCGGTATTTTTTATATAATTCAAGAGCATAAATAATTTTATCAACAATTTCATCTTCATAATCCTTGAGATTAAGATTAAACTTTTTGATAATCTTATATATATCAATGTAATCTTTTTCTTTTATTCCAATTCTTGTTAGTATAGCTCTAATCTTTTCACATAAGATTTCTCTATGGTCATAAATCTGTAATTTGAAGCTCTCTGAGAAGGACTCCACTTCTTGAGGAAATAAAAATTTCAGCTCCTCACTCTCAGGAATTATATTACTTAAAGACTCTGTCTTTGATTTAAATTTTAAACATTCGCAAAAATTAATTTGAACTTTAATATGTCCTTCATTTTCTAGAAATTCTGATTTATAATAAATTTTCATTTTAATCATCTTTTTATTTCCTCCATATAATATATATCGTTGATTTTCTCTTTCTGTCTTAAAGTCCAAACCAAGCTTTTTAGATATTTTTTCAATAATAATTAATATTTCTGTTATTTTTTTAGATAATTCCCTTTTTAAGGCGTTACCACCTTTATTTTCAAAACATTTTTGGTCTTTCCAAGTAAAATCTAGGTCTTGAGAGAATCTATAATAATCAAAATAAGTCTTTATTAAACAAGTTCCTCCTTTAAATAATAGGTTTTTCCTTAAAAAATGGTTTTGTGCAAATTCAGAAAGGATTTTATGAAGGATTAAATCAATCTCAATTAATTCTGGGTTATTATAATTAAGGGTCTCTTTTAACTCAATAATAAAAGCTTTCATTTTTAATCTATATGTATATCTTACCTAATATATTAAAATTTAATATATTTTTTTCATTATTGTTTTTATGGAATTTGGATAATAATTAATATATTCATCTATTTTTTCTAACGAAAGAAGATTAATATATTCAGAAACATTCAAGACAATCTTTTCTTCAGAAATACTATTATACTTCCAAATATAAATTAGGTCTAATATTGTTTTCTCCAAATCGGAATATTTAATTTCCTTATTCTCAATGATTCCAAAACTAAGTAAATCACTCTTAAATTTTTTGAAAACAAATTTATTATTAGAAATAATAATTGTTTTACTTCGATAAAGACTATTACTAACAATATAATTAATATTGAAGAATTCATGTGTTGCATTATTAAATTTTAATGCAGAGTAGAGTCCAAAATACCAATGTAAATTCATTTTATTTAAAGAAATTGCTGTTAATTCTAATATACTCCTTCCTAATCCATAAATTATCTCCCTTGGAGTCTTTATATAAAAAAAACCACGGAATATCCTTATGAAATAGTTCTTTCTAAGAAAATAATTGATTACATATTCATAGTCTAAATTAAGTGTTTTACAGTCTTTCTTAACCTCTTCTGAGCTGATAAATATTCTATTATTTAGATGGTATTTTTTTAATAAAATTGTTGATTTAATTTTGTGTCACATCCTGTATTTTTTTTACTTATTGTGACATAAATTGAAATTAACATATAAAAATCTATCTGTTAAAATTTATCAAATCCTTAAAGTAAATTAATATCAACGAGAATCTCATTTCAATAAAATCATGAAGAGTTAACTAATATGAAACTATCATCTCTAATATCTATTGCCTCTGATATATCTCTCAGTTATAGATGCATCATTATAGGGATGTGTTTTTTTTCAATTTTTTGAGCCGACATAAATCGTTGATTTTTTTTTCAATGGTTTTAACTCAACTACATTTTTTTTTGGGTGTTTTTTTAACTACTTTTTTTTTAGTTTTTTCTCGAGTTTTATCTGTCAATAAACTGTCAATTTGTTGTCAATAAACTGTAAATATGTTTATCAAACATTGCTTCTTTTGTCAATATCATTCTTTCAAAATGATTATTTTTTTATTGTATTTTTTTATAAAAACCTTTAAAAAGCTCGGAAAATATCAAATTTTGAGAATAATAAAAGATTTTACTGATTAAAAAAAATTTCTAAAAATTGGTAAAATTTACATGATTTTTCTATAAAATATAATTAAAAAAAAAGAATTTAATTTATTAATCAGATGTGCCCACTATTCCACCAATTAAGCCCAAAACTCCTCCACCAACAAGGAGGACAGTACCTAGAGACATCGAACCTAATCCAAGAGCTAATTCAAATGGTATAATTCCATCGACGAGAGGGGCTGCTATAAAGAAACTTAAAGTTGAATCAATGTCAGCACCCAAGCTTATTGCCAAACCCGTAATTAGTAAGAGTAAAACCCCCAGTAATAGCGCAAAAATAGATCCAATGATGGCAAGAGCGCGTGATTGAGCGCCTATTAAGATAAAAAGCCCCGAAACTACACCAATGGCATACAGAATACCAAAAACTATACCCAATATATTACCACTTGAAAAGATGGTTGCGAAATTTAAAAAAAGCCCTATACCATAGCCAATCGATGGAGAGGAGAAGAATGAAAAAAATAGTGTTGCAACCAAAGAGATGAGTCCTCCAATAATGCATAAAATCTTTCCAGCTCCCATAATTTTTCACTTTTTATGATATTTTATATTTTAAATTTAATATTAATTAGAGCATTGGATTATATAAAAATAACCTTTTATATGAAAAAAACGAAAAAAAGTATAGTAAGAATTTTATGGAACATATAGAACAGCTACTATTCCTATAATTTTACCCTTCATTTGCGACCATTTTGAATGGGAAAATAAAAGAAGAGATAAATAGCGCCCAAACAAAAAACAGGATTAATTAGAATGGTTGAAAATGTATTAACATAATTTAAGTCAATATATTATTAAAAATCTTAATTAATTGGAGAAAATTAAGCTTTATTATATAAAATTCTTGTAAACCATTTCTATTTTATCTGTTATTACATCCCAAGAAAAATTCTTTAATACTAAATTCCTCCCATTCCTCCCAAACGTGTTTAACTTGTCTTGATCATGTAAAACATCTATAATTTTTGAAATTGCTGATTTTGAATTAAAATTATTGATCAATAAGCCGTTTTCATCATTTCTTAGGACTTCAGAAACTCCTCCAACATTTGATGCAATTACTGGTGTCTCACATGCTAGACTTTCAAGTAATATTGTTGGAACACCTTCAAATCGAGAAGTAATAAGTACTACTTTACTATGATTGTAAATGTCAACCATTTTTTCATATGGATAAAAGTCAGAGTGCAGAATTGGAAGGGTTTTTTGCGCGGTTTTAATTAGTCTTTTTAAAGGACCTTTTCCTATTATTAAAAATTTTAAATCTTTATCATATTTATAAAGTTCTTTAATAACGTTCATATAAATATCAAATCCTTTGATATACGATAACCTTCCGATGAATGTGACATATATTTTCCCAGCTTCTTTTTTTTTTTGAAAAATCTCAGTATCAACACCATTTGGAATGTAGTAATTATTATTATGTCGAATATTATAGCGTTTTTCAATAATATCTAAATCTTTTTTAGATACAGAGATTAATGCATCTGCAGTTTTTATTGTAAAACTCCCTATCCATTTATCAAAAAAAATGTTTTTAAAGCCTAATTGGAACTTTTCAACAAGGCTGGAACTAAGATTTTGCGGAGTTTGTATACCTCCATGTATATGTAGTATAAAAGGGAATTTTCTTATTTTTCGAAATAGAGCACTCTGAAAAGAAGTTAAAAAAAGGTAAGAATGTACATGAATCACATCATAATTTTGAAATTTTTTTTTTAAAAAAGAGTATGTATTGACAAGAGGATTCATCCCCCATAAACTATGATAGTTTTTTTTATAAATTATCTTAATTGAACCATCAAGGAAATCAATTTTAACATTTCTTTTTAAGATATCTGAGGTTAGGATCTCTGAATCAATGTTTTTTTTTTTTAAATTGATTGCTAAATTTTTACAGAAAACTTCAGAACCTCCAAAATGTTCAGGAGGGTAAGGATTAATATGTAGAACCTTCAAATTGTTAACAGTATTCACCAAGGATATATAATTACTTGAGAAATCTAAAGAAAATGCTTAAATAATAAAAATCAATAAAACTAATTTAAAATTTAACAAAGTGCTTGAGTTAATTACAAGTGAAGGAAACTTTCAATTAATTAAAACTTTTTTTTAGAGAATTGAATAAATATATTTGAAAATGCAAAAATGATAATTCTTGTTTCTAACTGCTAAATGTGAATTTATATAACAAATCAAATTTTATATTTTTCAATCATCTATTAAGTATGTTCAGTTAATTTTGTCTTCATAGAATGATCTATTGAAGCTAGAAAAATATAAAATTAAAATAATGATACCTTGTTTATTTGCTGACCTAAAAATTAATTTTTTAATAATCAAATAATATGAAAAAGATGTTAAATAAAAGGAAACATGTTTTTATACTAACTCTCATCTTCTCCATGTTTTTTGGAGCGTTAATACTCTCGCTCAATACTCCCGAAATATTACAAACAAGTAGGAATGATAATATTAAGGATATAAAACCAAAACCATCGGTAAATCACAACTCTATTTTTATTGATGGTAATAATATGTTTGCCAATAATGCAAGTAGTGGTAATGGAAATTACAGCAACCCTTATATCATCGAGAATTATAAAATCAATGCATCTATAGGGCACGGGATTGAAATTCGAAACACTGATGCGTATTTCATTATCAGAAATGTGACTGTGAGTGGTGGTCGTTCAAATTATAACCACGGATTCTATTTCAACAATGTGACCAACGGAGAATTAATAAACAACACTGCTGACAATAATATTGCCAGCGTCCTCCTTAAGAATTCCAATAATAACACCTTTACAGGTAATATAGCAACTAATAGTTTGCATGGTATTCGAATATGGTATTCCAATAATAATACTTTAACCAATAATAGTGCTAATGGTAATATTGAATATGGTATATTTTTAGATAGTAGTGACAACAACACAATGACGGACAACGAGGTAACGGGTAATCTCAATGGTTTTAATCTTAATTTTTCTAATAATAATACCTTAACCAATAATTCTGCTAATAGTAATATTGAATATGGTATATATCTAGAAGAAAGCAATTTTAATGAAATTTTGGGAAATTTTATAGCAGATAATGGGTTAGGTGGTATTTATGAGATAAATTGCGTTGGGAATTATGATATTCCAGACAATATAGGCAATCTGCAACCATTTACCTTAATTTCCGACGTTGTTGGCTACGACGAGGATGGAACATTCACATTAACCTGGACGGCTTCGCAATATGCCGATAGTTATACATTATATCAAAATGGCGTAATTATAGCTGGAGGATTAACGATAACAAATTACACTACTACCAACTTAGCTCTTGGAACTTACATGTTTTATGTAAAAGCGATTAATGATTACGAAGAAAAAGATTCAAATACTATCGAAGTGACTGTTTTCTTTTCCTTTATTATTGACGGAAACGCTGATTTTAATCAAACAGCTGTTACTCAAAATTTTAATGGCAATGGAACTTACGGCAACCCTTATATCATTGAAAATTATGAATTCCTTGCTTTGATAGGACATGGAATTCAAATTCGAAACACGGATGTCTATTTCATTATCAGAAATGTGACCGTGAATGATGGTCGTTTAAATAATTATTTTGGTTTTTATTTAGAGAATGTGACAAACGGAAAATTGGAAAATAATACCGCGAATAATAATCTGTATGGATTCTTCCTTAAGGATTCCTTTAATAACACAATAACAAACAACACTGCTAATAACAATTTAAAATATGGTATATATTTAGAAGAAAGCAATTTCAATGAAATTTCGGAAAATATTTTTTTGAATAATGAAATTAGTAGCATTTATGAAGAAAATTGCGTAGGGAATGATATATCAGATAATATAAGCATGTCGTTACCAGGTACCTTATATTCCGACGTTAATGGCTTCGACGAGGATGGAACATTCACATTAGCCTGGACGCAAAATGCTGATAACTATACATTATATCAAGATAACGTAATATCAGCTGAAGGATTAACGGTAACGAATTACACTATTACCGATTTACCTGTTGGAACCTACGTGTTTTATATAAAAGCGATTGATGAGTACGAAGAAAGAGATACAAATACCATTGAGGTGACTGTTTTCTTTTCCCTTCTTATTGACGGAAACGCTGAATTTAATCAAGCATCAGTTAATCTAAATTTAAATGGAAATGGAACTTACGGCAACCCCTATATTATCGAAAATTATGAAATTATTGCTTTTAAAGGGCATGGAATTCATATTCAAAACACGGATGTCTATTTCATTTTCAGAAATATGACCGTGAACGATGGTCGTCCAAATAATTATTTTGGTTTTTATTTAGAGAATGTGACAAACGGAAAATTAGAAAATAATGCCGCGAATAATAATCTATATGGATTCTTCCTTAAGGATTCCTATAATAATACCTTAGAGGGCAATACCGCAACAAATAATCTCAATGGTTTCAGATTCAGCTCTAGCAATTACAATTCTCTGACAAACAATATCGTAACGAATAATACTTATCTTGGGATTTACCTAGACTCTTCCAATAACAACTTCATAACAGAAATTATAGCAATGGGTAATCTCTATGGTTTCACACTCAACTCTAGCAATTTCAATACTCTGACATACAATATCGTAACGAATAATAGGCACGGGTTATCCCTCGTT